>JAXGWN010000303.1:0-2706 GCA_040773285.1 Bacillota bacterium | reverse complement strand
TCTTATTCCAGGATGGCTTGCTCTGATACTGATTTTCTTTCTGACTTTTCTCGGAGGAGGTCTCTGGGGAGCGTTTATCGGATACGTGAAGGCCCGGTTTCAGGCCAACGAGTTTCTGGTCAGCATGATGTCCACCTATGTGGCTCTGAACCTGATGAACTATCTTTTGCGGACATTTCTTCTGGAAAACAAAGGGGAATATCCCCAGACGGATCCATTGAAGCCGGAGGTGTGGCTTCCGTCTTTGGTGCCAGGCACCCGGCTGCACATCGGTTTTGTGATTGCCGTTCTGATTGCCGTGGCGATCTGGGTTCTTCTTTATAAAACTGCTCTTGGATACAGAATCCGGGTGGTGGGTAACAATGCGGATGCAGCCCGGATGTCAGGGATAGATGAAAAGAAGATCATTACGATCACCTTCCTGATCAGTGGGGGTATGGCGGCGCTGGCCGGCTTTATGGAGGTAAATGGTGTCCAGCACATGCTGGTCCAGCGGTTCAATCCCAATATCGGGGCGGCTGGAATCGGGATCGCGATTCTGGCCAACGCTCATCCCATCGGAATCATCTTTGCCTCCATACTTTTCGGTTTTCTTCAGGTGGGCGGTGTCATGCTGGGGCAGACCATGGGAATACCCTCCAGTTTCGTTGAAATCATGCAGGGATCTGTTATGATCTTCGTGATCATTTCCTACTTCGTCAGAAACTGGCTTGAGAAGAGGCGGCAGAAGCACCGGCTGAAAGGGGTGGCGACGACATGATCAGTTTTCTCTCCAGAGCACTGATGCTGAGCACCCCCCTTATGTTCGGGGCCACAGCTGAAGTATTCGCACAACGTTCAGGTGTCATGATCACTGCCGTGGAAGGCATCTTCACCATGGGCGCCTGGGCCGGCTTTGTGGGATCCTATGTGACCGGCTCCCATCTTTATGGTTTCCTGTTTGCCATGGCAGCCGGTCTGATAACGGCTGCTCTCCATGGATGGATCTGCGTATATCTGGGACAGCAGCAGGTGGTGACCGGTACCGCAATCAATATAATGGCACTGGGTACCGTGGCTTTTTTTCAGCGGGTAATCTTTGGGGTTCCCATTTTGCCTCTTCAGGTAACTCCCCTGGCAAAAATTTCTGTACCCCTCTTATCGGACATCCCGTTTATAGGCCCTATTCTGTTTCGGCAGAATGTGCTGACCTACCTGATGTATTTTATGGTTCCGGTCGCCTTCTTCGTCCTGTTCCGGACATCAGTTGGTCTGGCCATCCGCTCCACAGGAGAAAATCCGGAGGCAGTGGACGTGGCCGGGATCAATGTAAAACGGATCAGGTTTTCCATGGTCCTGATCGCTGGTGTTATTGGCGGACTGGCAGGATCGTTCTACTCCATCGGATACCTTGGCATGTTCAGTCCCACCATGATTGGAGGGCGGGGCTGGATCGCGTTTGCAATCTGCTTTCTCGGAAACTGGAATCCGGTTGGTGTACTGGCCGGAACACTGGTTTTTGGCCTGGCGGAAGCATTTGCAGTGCTGATGCAGTCCGGAGGAGCAGGACTCTTTCCCAATGAACTGTTTATCGCATTGCCGTATATTGTCACTATTGTTCTGACGATTTCCAGACGGTCTTTCAACGTGCCAGCCAAACTGGGAGTTCCATACAACAAGGAGGACTGAGTCAGAAGAAACTGGGAAATCAGGTTTCCTATTTGAAAACGTCGCAGACCAGGTCTGCGACGTTTTTTTCTGTCATATGAATTATTTCGGCAGCCCATCGTCCCGGAAACCGGATGGTCCATGGGCAGCGTCACAGAATGGCAGGTTGGAAGACTGTCCGCAGCGGCACAGTACCCGCCGGTTGGAAGGTTCGTAAAGGGTTCCGTCGCAGGACTCCAGCAGGATGTCTCCTTCCACAGCCAGTCCGCCGCTGACGCCTTTTTCCGGATCCTGCAGCAGGTGAATGGCCGGGGACAGCTCGGGCTCCACCAGATTTCCCTGATGGTCCCGGGGAACCAGACGGCCGGCGGGACACTCCACAGCGGCGGTGATTGCCTCGGAGCGAAGTTCCGGATCGCCGGTTTCCGGTAGGAGACTCCAGGCGGTACCGGCCTCCCGGTGACAGAACCGGGCAAAGGCGCACCGGCCGTCATCCAGTAGATCCATTTCCTTCCCCTCAAATACCCTGGCCCGGCTGATAAAGGGTTCGCGGCTGGCACATTCGGTGCCGTCGAAGCCGGCACCCCGATGGGCACCGTCACAGAAAGGGGGAGTGGAAGTGTGACCGCAGCGGCAGAGAAGATAGGTTTCTTTCAGGGGCCAGCTGCGGCCCGGCTCATAACGGTAGTGTTTTCCTTCCGGCCGGATGATCCGTTCATCCAGCGGCACACTGCCGCTCACCTGGTAGGGTCCGTTCCGGATTATCCGGATTTTTTCCTTTTTATCGGTAGTATCCATTCTTGCCTCCTGGTATGATATCGGTTCCACTATAGCACAGACCGCATTGCGGGGGCAAACTCTTGACAAACCGTTGCAGGCGGCAGAAGATAAGGAAAAGAATAGGGAGGTCAATATGAGAAGAAAAGACCGGAAACTGGAGGATCTGCCGGCCTGGGAGGTGGTGGATCAGGCGGTGTTTGCGACTCTGTCCACGACGAATGAGGATGGAAGCCCGTACGGGATTCCAATTTCCTTTGCCCGGGAGGGAAACCGGATCTA
>JAXGWN010000302.1:0-2709 GCA_040773285.1 Bacillota bacterium | reverse complement strand
GCAGTCCATACCCTGTTTCTGCCGGAGGGAACCCGGACAGTGGAGTACCGGGTTTCCGGAAAGGACAGACAATAATGAAACTGAGAATTGTGGGTGGGGTGGCCGCAGGAACCTCGGCAGCGGCCCGGGCCAGCCGCCGGGATCCGGATGCGGAGCTTGTACTTTATGAGATGGGCCGGGACATCTCCTACGCCGGCTGCGCCATGCCCTATTATCTGCAGGGGCTGATCCCGTCTGCCACCCAGCTGGCTCCCCGGGATCCGGAATGGTTCCGGCAGCAGTACGGTGTCCGGGTGCTTACCAGGCACCGGGTGCTTTCCCTGGATCCTGCCGGCAGGACCCTGCTGGTGGAGGACCTGGAAAACGGCAGGATCCTGGAGGACTCCTGGGACCGCCTGATCCTGGCCACCGGGGCTGCTCCGGTGATCCCTCCCATACCAGGGCATGACCGGGACCGGGTATTCGTCCTCCGTACCCTGGAGGACATGCGGCGGCTGGAGGCGTTTCTTCTGGAGAAGAATCCTTCCAGCGCCCTGATCGCCGGCAGCGGCTTTGTGGGGCTGGAGATGACGGAAACCCTTCTGGTCAGGGGGATTACGGTGACCCTGGCGGATCTTCTGCCGGAGGTGGCCCCTTCGGTGGATCCGGAACTGGGGAGCATTGTCCGGGAGCATCTGGAGGAAGCCGGTGTGAAGGTCCGGACAGGATCTGCCATTGTCTCCATCGGGGAAAAGGAAGTGCAGCTGGAGTCCGGGGAGCGTATCCAGGCAGATCTGGTTCTTCTGGCCACCGGGATCCGTCCGGTGACGGATCTGGCCCGGGCGGCAGGGATTCCCCTGGGGGAGTCCGGAGCCATCCGGGTAAACCACGGTATGGAAACCGGGATTTCCGGGATCTTTGCCTGCGGAGACTGTGCCGAACAGTACCACGTGCTGACCGGGGAGCCGGTGTACGTTCCCCTGGGCAGCACAGCCAATAAGACCGGCCGGGTTGCCGGAGACCGGGCAGCCGGAGGGGACCTCACTTTCGGTGGAGTGCTGGGCACTTCCATTCTGCGGGTGCTGGATCTGACTGTGGCTTCCACAGGACTTACGGAAACTGCCGCCCGCCGGGCCGGTTTCGATCCGGTGGTAATCCGGGACCGGAAACCCTCCCGGGCAGGATACATGGGAGGACAGCCCATGGATCTTCTGGTGGTGGGGGACCGCAGTAGCGGAAAAATCCTGGGGGCTCAGATTGTGGGGCCCGACGGAGTGGACAAACGGATCGATGTTCTGGCTGCCGCCATCACCCTGGGGGCCCGGGCATCGGACCTGGCCGGAATGGATCTGGCCTATGCGCCGCCCTACTCCCTGACCCGGGATCCGGTTCTCTACGCCGGTATGATTCTTGAAAAGAAGGCGGGGAACTGAGGAGCCGGAATATGCTATACTGCAGACAGCAAAGGAAATGACGGAGGTGTATTGTGAGTTCATGGAATCTTAAGGCCAGGTCCAAAAACCTGATTCACAGGTTTGTGACCCTGGCCCTTGTTCTGTCCATTGGGTATGCTCTGGTCCGGGTGATTCTTGCCCCCCTGGATGTGGAGATTATGGATCAGTATGCCCGGACCAAAAGCGACTATGTCCTGATGCTGGTGCAGTGCATTCTGGGTCTTCTGGTGATCCGGCTGCCGGGATGGATCGAGAAAAGCCGGGAAATCGATATCCCCGATGAAATAGAAATAATATATTTTGTCTTTCTCTATATGGCCATTGTCCTGGGGGAGGTCCGGAACTTCTATTTCCTCATTCCCCACTGGGATAACATCCTCCATGCCTTCAGCGGAGGGATGCTGGGGGCCCTGGGATTTGCCCTGGTCAACATTCTTAACGAGACAGAGCGGCTCCATATTGAACTGAGTCCCTTCTTTGTGGCCTTCTTCGCCTTCTGCTTTGCCCTGGCTGCCGGTGCGGTCTGGGAGATCTATGAGTTTCTCATGGATGGCTTCCTGGGGCTCAACATGCAGAAGTATGCCCTGGAGGACGGAACCAGGCTGGTGGGCCGGATGGCCCTGTCCGACACCATGGAGGACCTTATTGTGGATGGAGTGGCGGCCCTGCTGATGAGCGTGCTGGGATACTTCTCCCTGAAGCGGCAGATCCGGAAAGAGGCCCTGAGAGTGGCGGCGGAAGATTCTGAGATGGATAAGGCATAGAAAAAGAGATTCCCGGACCGGGCGGTCCGTGAATCTGTTTTGGTCAGCGGAGCATCAGGGAGCCGGTGGGAGCGAGGGTCTGGTAGTCAAAGCTCTGAATGATGCTGTCCTGGAAGTAGTAGAGAGTGTTGCCGATGAAGGCAACCCGGCGTCCATAAGGAAGATACTTTCCGTAGATTTCTGGTTCCTGGTATTCCAGTATGCCCTGGCTGGTGATCCGGTTTCCCCCGTAGGAGATAACCAGAGCCCCCTGCCTGGGGGTGTAGGTGGCTTTGTCTGTGGAAATCGTGGCATCAAAGATGATCCTGTCCGAGGCGGGATCGGTAAGAACTGCCCGGTGATTGTAAAGGGCCTCGGCATAACTGCCGTTCTCCCCGGTGACCAGGGAACTGATTTCCCGGGGATTGCCCTGATCGGACACGTCGAACAGGGACACCTTTATGCCTCCGGTCCGGAATCCGATCACTTCCTCGCGTCCCTGATCGTCCCGTTCAAACAGCTCGTTGGTCTGC
>JAXGWN010000301.1:0-2711 GCA_040773285.1 Bacillota bacterium | reverse complement strand
GAAACCAGCGGGGATCTCTCGGCAGGTTCGGAAGCAATGTCCCGGAGGATGCAGGACATCCGGGAATCTGCCGGAGAACAGAGCCGGATGACCGGAGAAGGAACCCTGGAAGCCCGGAAGATGGCCGGGGTGCTGGGAATGGAGGCGGAGCAGCTGCAGGAACTGAATCGGGCGGCCGGCGAAGTGGAAAATAACCGGGTTCTGGGCACCAGGGCCATGGAGAGCCTGGCCGGCAGCACCCGGGAAAATGCCCTGAAAACCCGGGAAATCGGAGAGATTATCCGGCAGACAGGACGACGGGCCGGGGAAATCGGCCAGGCCAGTCAGATGATCCGGAGGATTGCGGACCAGACCAATCTGCTGGCCCTGAATGCTGCGATTGAGGCAGCCCGGGCCGGGGAGGCAGGTCAGGGATTTGCCGTGGTGGCCGAAGAAATCCGTAAACTGGCGGAGGAAACCTCCATATTCACCGGGGAAATCACCGGAACCATCCGGGGACTGGAGGACGACAGCCGGGAGGCGGTCCGCAACATGGAAGCCCTGGACGGAGCGACAGCATCCCAGCAGGAGGCTGCCCGGCATGCCGGGGAAACCTTTGGGGCCATTGCCCTGGCGCTGGAAGGTATGGAAAACATCCTGCAGGAGCTGAACCGTCAGGAGGAAAAACTGGCCAGGCAGGCAGACCGGATCGGAGCCGTGATGGAACGGCTGTCTGAACAGGCGGAGGAAAATGCGCGGCAGGCTGAAGAAGTGGCCTGTGAAGCCCTGAGGCAGAATGCCTCGGCGGATTCGGTGAGGGAAATGTGCGGCCCCCTGAGCAGCTCCGCCCACCGCCTCCGGGAGAATCTGGAGCGGTTCGGGGGAAACTGAGAACGCAGGAGGACATCATGAAAGATAGGATTCTGGCTGTCGATATAGGGGGAACCAAAACCTCCCTCATGCTGGCCGGTCCCGGGTCTTCCCGGGAGCCGGTCTTTACCAGGCCCACTGCGGGTGACCGGGAGCCCCGGGAACTGGTCCGGGAAATCGTCCGGGCAGCCAGGAACCTTCCGGGGTGGACAGCCCGGAGGGTGGAACTGGTGGCCGCCGGATTTCCCGGAGCCCTTGATCCCTGCAGCGGCCGGGTCCGGTTTGCCCCGAACCTGAGGGGCTGGGAGAATCTGGTTCCCGGGGATCTGCTGGGGGAAGCCTTCGGGTGTCCGGTTCTGGTGGAAAACGATGCGGGTCTGGCCACTTTGGCCGAATGGAAACTGGGAGCCGGGTCCGGCTGCGATGATTTTGTCTACATTACGGTCAGTACCGGCGTCGGGGCCGGTGTGGTGGCAGGAGGCCGGCTGCTGCGGGGAAGCGGCGGACTGGCCGGAGAGGTGGGTCACATGATTCTGGACCCCGGAGGTGAACCCTGCGGCTGCGGCCGCCGGGGCTGCCTGGAAACTTTGGCCTCCGGACCGGCCCTGGCCAGGAAGGCCAGGGCGTATCTGTCCGCCGGGGAGAACAGTATTCTGGGACCGGATCCGGATCCTCCGGAGATTCTGTCGGCCTTCCGTGGGGGTGATCCCCTGGCGGTGCGCCTTATACAGGAACTGGCCGGCTGGCTGGCCCTGGGAATTCATAATCTTGATGTCACGGTGAATCCGGCCCGGGTGGCTCTGGGGGGCGGACTGGGTCTGGCGGATCCGGCCATACTGCAGCTGACCCGCAGGGCGCTGGAAAACCTGCGGCCACAGGGGCAGGAGGCACCTCTGCTGATGCCGGCAGCCCTGGGCAGTGCCGCAGTTCTGGAAGGTGCCCTGGTGCTGGCGGGAGACCCCATAAAAAAACCTGATGATCCGGGGGTTCCGGATCAGAAAGACTGATCCCATCCGGAGAAAGCAGCCTGTTATAATTACAGAGTAGTTTACTAAGGTATGGGAGGCTGGTATGAGACTTGAGATCGATCCGGAAAAAGTAAAACGGGATGCCGAGGAACTGTACCGCAGCGGACAGTTCTACTGTTCAGAGGCCATTGTCAGTGCCATCCGGGATAACTTCCGGCTGGAGATGCCCGAAGAGATGGTGGCCATGGCCAGCGGATTTCCGGTGGGCATCGGGAAAAGTAAATGCGTGTGCGGTGCGGTGTCCGGAGGCGTTATGTGCCTGGGCTATGTGTTTGGCCGCAGCCGGGGCTCCACGCCTAAGGACCCCCGCAGCGTGAAGACCCTGCAGCTGTCCGGGGAACTCCATGACTGGTTCCGGGAAAGAAACCGGGTGCTGTGCTGCCGGGTACTGACCCGGGGAATGGACATGGCATCCGGAGAGCATAAGGACCAGTGTGTCCGGTTTACCGGGGAGATTGCGGAAACCACCGCCAGAATGATCGTCCGGGAGAAGCCGGAAGACTATGAACTGAAGGAGGCTTCCCGCCCATGACCCGTTTCCTGAAGAGACTTCCTGTGCCAGTCTCCGGCCTGATTCTGGGCCTGGCTGCTCTGGGAAACCTGCTGGGGGTGTACCATCCTCTGCTGCGGGTGATACCGGCGGGGCTCAGCGGACTGCTGCTGGTTTTTCTTCTGCTGAAGGTTCTGGCGAGCCCCGGTATGATCCAGGAAAGCCTGGCGGCTCCGGTGACCGCAGGGGCCCTGCAGACCCTTCCCATGGCAATGGTGCTGCTGGCCGGGCATCTGAAACCACTGGCTCCCGGTCCGGCCCAGGCCCTGTGGGTTCTGGGACTT
>JAXGWN010000300.1:0-2715 GCA_040773285.1 Bacillota bacterium | reverse complement strand
TGTCCCATATTTCAGGGGCTGGAGGTGTCTGAAAGAAAAGGTCCGGGGCAGCCTGCAAGCTGCCCCGGAATCCATCAGTTCTCTTCGTTAAACAGTACCACAACCCGGTAGGTTTCCGGGGACATGGCCCGTTTGAAGGCATGGTCGATATCCTTCAGGGAGTAGGTCTCCGTGATCAGGTCGGACACATCGATCAGCCGGTTGCCCAGTACCCGGGCTGCCTGCTGGAAGCTGTCCTTGGTGGTCTTCACGGTACCGGTCAGAACGATCTCATCGTAGTGGAGATCATTGGGAACAACCCCCACCGGCTCCGACGGCCGGATGGCCCCGTAAAGTACCATGGTGCCGCATTTCACCAGACACCGGATTCCCTCCTCCACCGCCTTGTTGCCACCGGCAGTATAGAAGCAGGCTTCTGCGCCCCGGCCCTCTGTAATGGAGTGCACGAAGCCCCGGAGATCCTCCTTCAGGGGATTGATGCCATAGTCGGCACCGGCCTTAAGGGCAGCCTCACGGCGGGTATCATCCGGCTCACTGACCACCACCACACAACCGTGGGTCTTGGCCATCTTCACGTGAAGAAGACCCATGATGCCGGCTCCCTGGATGATTATAGTATCTCCAAAACGGAGATTGGCTTTCTCCAGGCTGCGGACCACACAGGCCACAGGCTCCGCCACGGTTCCGAAGCGCACTTCGATGTCGTCAGACACCGGAAACACCTCATAACCCCGGACCAGCATGTATTCCGCCAGACCGGCAGGGCCCCACATTTCGCCTGGCTCATGGCCTTCCTCGGAGTTCTCACACAGATGGTCGAGACCCCGGCGGCAGAAATAGCACTCCCCGCAGCGGGTCAGGGAAGCCACCACCACTTTGTCCCCGGGTTTCAGATTCTGGGCCACACCGGGGCCCACCTTGGCCACCTCGCCGCAGATCTCATGCCCGCCGTGGAACGGATAGTCCTCCACACCGCCACTGTAATAACGCTGTTCAAAGGTGCAAAGGCCCACAGCCTTCACCTTGACCAGTACCTGGCCCACACCGGGTTCCGGAATGGGAACCTCCTGGATTTCCACTGTTTCCTTTGCAGTGATTACTGCTCTTTTCATTAAACTACCCCCTGAGAATCTTCTCCACATCCGATTTGCTTGCATTCCCGTGGATCACCTCGGCCAGAGCCTTGGTCATCAGGACGGGGTTTTTATGTCCCCATACGTTCCGCCCGATGGCCACACCGCTGGCTCCCGCATCCATCGCATCCTTGATGGAGCAGACAAAATCCACGTCGTTATCGGTCTTGGCTCCCCCCAGCACCACGATGGGTACAAAAGAGAACTTCACAATTTCCGCAAAACCCTCCACGTAAGGCATTTTGATCAGGTCCACACCCAGTTCACAGGCAATCCGGGCATTGGCTGCCAGATTGGTGATGTTTCTCAGGGCCTTGTCGCTGTCAAAGCCGCCGGGAACCACTTCCCCCACCACCGGGATGTTCCAGGGCTCGCACTCATTGACGGTCTCCGCGATGGCGTCAAGAGTGATCTCCTCCACGCCCATTCCGGTTCCGCCGTTTACGATCACAGCGTCCGCCGCCATGGCCAGTGCCTGGTCAGCCCCATAGGTTTTCCGGCTGGCGTGTACCCCTTTGGTCATCAGGCTGGGGGGCAGATCGGTTCTCATAATAAGTCCCATACCCTCCATCTGGCGCTCATACTTCCGGGCGGCACCGGGGTTCAGGATCACCGCATCGGCGCCCCCCTCCCGGATCTGCTCCAGAACAGCACCCATTTCCTCCAGTCCCGCCGGAGCGGAATTGGTTCCATGGTCCATGGCCACAATCAGGGTACGTCCGTCCCCCTTCAGAATGTTACTGAGTCTTCTTGCTTTTCCCATTGATACTCCTCCTCCAAACACTGCATCGTCATCTGGAACCTATGGCGGCAGCCAGGCGGTTTCCCATCCTCCGGGCCTCATCCAGCAGTTCATCATGATCGGCCACCGGACGATAGTCCGTCTGGTGGCCGAAAACATCACCCACATATTCCGCATTGAGATCGTTGCACAGATGGCGGATCACCTGGATCTGCCCATCCACACAGTCCGGCCCGAAACTTCCATTGGTTCCGGCAAACACCAGATATTTCCGGTCGGGGATCCGGCTGGCAAAGGTCCAGGTCTCATCCCCGTTGTCCACATAATCAATAAACCGGTTGCACCGGTCGATAAACATCTTGGCCTGGGCATTGAGGCTTCCGTAATAGGTGGGAGCCCCCACAATGATCCCGTCCGCTTCCATCAGGCGGTCATAGACCATCTGCATGTCGTCCCGGTAGCAGCAGCCGTTTACCCGGCGGCAGTAACCGCAGTCCTGGCAAAGAACGAATTTCAGGTCGTTTATATAAATCTTTTCGTAGGTATCCCCGTCCCCCAGTGCTCCTGCCGCCACTGCATCCACCAGGGTATCCGTGTGCCGCCCCTTCTTGGGTGAGCATACTATTCCCAGTACGTTCATTTACATCTCCTTGTACAACTTCACTTCAAACACATACTTGTCCCCCCGGTACCAGGTGTGTACCAGCTCCATGGGATGGTTGTCCTCCCGGTAGGTGATTCTCTCCGAGTACAATACTGCAGCGCCGTCCTCCAGATCCAGGGCCCGGGCAATTTCTCCGGCCACGCTGCGGCCGTCCACCCTCTGATCGGCATAAAAGG
>JAXGWN010000299.1:0-2738 GCA_040773285.1 Bacillota bacterium | reverse complement strand
TTCTTACCTATTACCCCGGAGACGATTACGTGGACTGGGTGGGGGTCAATATCTATAACGTGATCTACCACAACAACAACCTGAATCACCGGGCGGCCCACCAGGATCCCCTGGATCTGCTGGACTACGTGTACCGCACTTTCGCGGACAGAAAGCCCATCCAGATCTCGGAGTACGGGGCCACCCATTTCACCACCACGGACGGACAGTATTATCCGGAGTGGGCCTCGGAAAAGATCACCCGCCTCTACGAGGGCCTTCTGACCTCGTATCCCCGGGTGAAGTCCATTTTTTATTTCAACACCAACAATCTGGCCAATGCTCCGGAGGGACGGCGGATCAACGATTATTCCCTGACCACCGATACCCAGGTGCTGGCCGCCTATGGCCGGGTGGTGAGCCATCCCGGATACCTGACTGAGATCGGGGAAAACCGGGAGGGAGAGATCGTCCGCAATACGTTCCCGGTACAGGAGGGATATTTCCTGGAGAAGGGAACCACCTGGGTATCCAGTGTGGCCCTGAACCGCCATTTCGGCTACCAGGTCCGCCCCACGGACCAGTCTTTCCGGGGACTGGGCCCAAAGGAGGGCAAAATGGTCCCCTACGATGAAGCCCAGCGGATCGTCCGCAACGGGCGCAGTTATTTCCCCATCCGCTATCTGGCCGACACCCTGGGGTACCAGGTTTCCTACAACCCCTCCACCCGGAAAGTGGTATGGAAAATTCAGGATCCGGACCCCGTCACCGCCGGCCTGCAGCAGTAATTTCTCTGAGACACCTGAGGGTGTCTCTTATTATGCCCTTATACTTCCCCATTGAGCATTATAATGGGATAAAGGCGTGGCAGCAGGGGTATGGCAATGATAGAATGGAAAGAAAATCCGGATGGGAGATTCTATGAGATATAGTAAGAAATTAAAAATACTGCAACTGCTGGTTCTTTGGCTTCTTCTGCTGACCCTGATGCCGCTTTCGGCCCTGGCCTCCCCGGATGGGGCAGTCCTGGATCCGTCGGAGGGACAGGGCCCGGTGGCCGGGGGAGAGGAAATGGTGGCCAAAGGAAAGATCCTGGAGGTGCTGGAAACCACCACGGAGGAGGTCACCAACTATGTGCTGGTCCGGGAGAGGATGCTGGTGGAAGTGGTCAGCGGCCCCCTGAAGGGTCAGAAAATTGAGACCTTCAACGTGAACGACTCCAACATGCCCTACCAGATCCGGGTGGAAAAAGGGGACGCAGTGGTCCTGTATCTCATCGTCGATGAGCAGGGCCAGGTGCAGGAGGCCTACATCACGGAGCGGGCCCGGGACAGTCTGCTGCTGCTGATGCTTCTTTTCTTTGGCGGGCTTATGCTGCTGGTGGGAGGACTGCGGGGCCTTCGGGCCATGGTGGCCCTGGGGATCACCATGTACGCCATTCTGGGGATTCTTCTGCCGGGGATCCTGAAGGGATGGAGCCCCATGGGGCTCAGTATCCTGATCTCCCTGGGAATCATTGTGGTCAGTATTCCCCTGATCAGCGGACTGAACCGGAAGGCCCTGGTGGCCATGGCCGGGACTTTTTCCGGGGTGCTGGCAGCGGGGCTTCTGGCCTGGATTGCCGCCCGGATGGCCGGTCTCACCGGACTCAGTATGGAGGAGGCCACCATGCTCAGTTACATCCCCCAGGCAGTGGAACTGGACTTCCGGGGACTTCTTTTTGCCACGAACATTCTGGGGGCCCTGGGAGCGGTCATGGACGTGGCGGTTTCCGTATCTGCCTCCCTCTGGGAACTGAAACACCTGAATCCGTCTATATCCGGGGCCAGACTCTGGCGGTCCGGAATGAACATCGGGAAGGATATTATCGGGACCATGGCCAACACCCTGATCCTGGCCTATACCGGGGGAGGACTGTATCTGCTCCTTCTTCTGTATGCCTATGAGATGCCCCTGTTTGAGATCGTGAATCTGGATTCCATGGCCACGGAGATTGTCCGGGCCCTGGCCGGGTCCATGGGACTCATCCTGACCATTCCCCTGACCGCCCTGCTGGGAGCCGTGTTCTTCAGCCGGGGCTCAGGAGGAGCCGGGGACGCAGAGCCGGACCGGCAGGAACCGGACACACAGGAGTATGCCTATGAGGATGAGTATGAGGAAGGGGAAGGGATCTTTTAGATGCTGAAACTGGTACTGGGCCGGTCCGGCAGCGGGAAAAGTGCCCGCCTGATGGAGGAGGTCCGCAGGAAAAGAACAGAATATCCCGGGCGTCCCATCGTCTTTCTGGTGCCGGAGCAGTACACCCTGCAGTGCGAGAGGGACCTGATCCGCAGCCTTGACATACCAGGCACCCTGGACATCCAGGTGCTCAGCATGAGCCGGCTGGCCGAGCGGGTGCTGGGGGAGGCCGGCGGCAGAACCAGGATCCTTCTGTCGGACCCTGGCCGGGCCATGCTGATCCGCAAGGTTCTGGCTGAGCACCGGGAGGAGATGCAGGTTCTGAAAGGGGCCGAGGAGGGACTGGTGTCCCGGGTGGGGGATTTCATCCGGGAGATCAGCCGCAACCGGCTGGACTCAGGGGACTGTCTGGAGGCAGCAGGACGGGTGGACAATCCCTATCTCCGGAGAAAGCTGGAGGATCTGGCCCGTCTGGCCGCCGGCTATGAGGAGGAACTGGCCGGCCGGTATCTGGACTCCGAGGGGGCCTACAGCCTTCTTCTCAGTAAGATTCCGGAAAGCCGGATTCTCCGGAGTACCCC
>JAXGWN010000298.1:0-2754 GCA_040773285.1 Bacillota bacterium | reverse complement strand
GAACGGCCGGATCCAGGGAATATCGGCTCCCGTGATGGGGAGCCTTCAGGATCATCGGTCCGGTCACCCCTGCCTCCGGAATCTGTCCCAGATTCTTCAGTTGAGGGCCCTCCAGATCCCCGGTCAGCAGAAGCTCCATCCATCCGGATTCCATATGCAACGCCAGGGAGTTTTCGTTGGGTTCCCCGGAAAAACCCCGCTCCGGGGACACCACCCGGAACTTGAGCCCGTTCCAGGCAAACTGCCGGCCCCGGTGAAGTGCCAGAACTTTCATATTTCCTCCCTCCATTTCCTGCGGCGGGCTGGCCCCGGAGGCCACCAGAACCGAATCCACCGGCATCTGATGGAGAACCGGAATCAGCCCTCCTGCATGATCATCATGATTGTGGGACACCACCATCAGATCCACTTTCCGCAGTCCCATGGCCCGGAGCCAGGGAAGAACCGACCGCTCCCCAGCTCCCCTGGTTCCCCCATCCACCAGCATCACCCGACCCCGGTGCACCACAGCCACGCAGTCCCCCTGGCCCACATCCAGAAATGTCACCAGAACCCCCCGGGGATGGATGGGTACGGCAATGAATAATACCTGCAACAGGCACAGGACTGCCAGAAAACCGGCCCCGGACCGTCCGTTCGGTCTCACCTGCTCCGCCTTCCTGTCCAGCCCCAGAACCAGCGTCCAGACCCCAAAAAACAGCATCTTTCTGACAGGGTCTGTTACCGGCAGGGGAAGCATGAGGGCATTCAGGATTCCGGTTCCATGCTGACCGGCCATCTCCACCGGCCACGTTATGAGCCGGGCCGGCAGGGCAATTCCCCGGGCCAGAACCGGAAACAGCACCGGGACCTCTGACAGAAGAAACAGAACCACGCCCGCAGGAACCAGCACCAGAAGAACCGGAGCAAACAAAACGCTCAGAACCATACCGGCCGGTGAGGACCGGCCAAAGACTTCCTGAAAAGGCAGTCCCATCACCCAGGCGGAAAATCCGGCCAGAAGCGGTTCCGGCAGAGGCAGTCTGCGTTTCAGCAGCGGGTAAACAAAGGCCAGCCCGGATACTGCGGAATAGGAAAGGAGAAATCCGGCGGACAGAACATAAAACGGATTGACCAGCAGCATAATCAGCCCCGAAATACCCAGAGCTGCCCCCATGGACTTCTCTATCCTGTGGTACTCACAGTACTGATGGATCAGCAGCATAAGTCCTGCCCTGATCACCGAAGGAGTCATCCCGCTCAGCAGACAGAAGCCGGCCATTCCGGCTCCTGTGACCGCCAGGCGCCCCCGTCCGGTAATTCCAAAGCCCGCACAGAGAAGCACCAGGAGCAGGGCAAATGCCCCTGCATGCATGCCGGATACCGCAAACAGGTGCCGGATCCCCAGCAGGGAGGTGCTGTCCAGAAACTCATCGTCCAGTCCGCTTTTATCTCCAAACACAGCTGCCAGAACCACCGGGGCCTCCCTGGGAATCTCCATTTTCAGTTTGGTGGCAAACCGGCTTCTGGCCACCAGAACGGCACCGCTGAGGCTCCGGCGAACTACCGGCAATGCCTCATACTGATTCCGGGAAACAAATCCCTGCAGCCAGATGTCTTCCCCCCGCAGAATGTTTCTCCAGTCAGCCTGACCCAGACCCCGGGCCGGGTCCGGTATCTTAAGAAGTGCCCCATCCAGCCGGACCCTGGTGTCCGGCTCCAGCGGTTCCGGGGTCTGCAACCGGACTCTCAGGCTGCGGAAGCGGCCGGTTCCCCTGAAATCCCCCTGGTATCCCCTGGTTGTTTCCCGGGGGGCAGACCGCACCACCAGAATCAGAACCTCCTCCTCCATGGCCTCCCGGGCCAGGGTCTCCATCCTGGCTTCAGTGAAGCCGGTATATCCCCAGCCCAGGCACACCACCAACAGAAACACCACAGGGGTAAGATCCGGGGTTCCCCGGATCCGCCACAGCAGAATCAGTGCGGCTGCCACCAGAAAAAATACCGGCTGCAGGGAATTCTGACCTGCCCTGAGCAGGCATCCTGTGGTCAGGGCAGCAAAGCCGGCAAACAGCATTCCCGTATTCAATACAGGCTCACCCTGCTGCGCAGTTCTTCCAGTTTGGCCTGTCCGATTCCATCCACCTGCAGCAGGTCCTCCACATCCACAAAGGGTCCCATCTGTTCCCGGTACCGGATAATCTTGTCTGCCGTCACAGGCCCCACACCGGGAAGCTGCTGCAGCTGGTCCCTGGACGCGGTGTTCACATTGATCCGGCCATCCCCGCTGCCTCCACCACCTGCAGCCGTTTCCATCTGCATTTCACGGGCCTCCTCCAGATCCGGAACATAGATCTTCTGCCCATCCGACAGAGGGGCCGCCAGATTCAGCCCATCGAGACCTGCCTCCCCGGTGGGACCTGCCTTCCGGACCGCCTCATCCACCCGGCTTCCGGCTGGCAGATAATACAGTCCGGGCTTTTTCACCTGGCCGGTCACATGGACAGCAATTTCCTGTGGCTCAGCCATATCCTGTACCGGAACCTCTTCCGTGGCTCCATACACATATTCCTCTTCCAGCACCAGGGTCTGTTCCCCCCGGGTTATCCATTCCCCGGTGAACATCCCTGCTCCCAGTACCCCCAGTCCAAGGGTCAGAACCAGGGTCCTCTTCAGCCGGATATTCAGCTGACTGAACATAGGATCACCTCCCCGGAAAAGGTTTCCCTGTATCCGGAAATTATCCCCTCCAGTCCCCATGTTTTAACATATATT
>JAXGWN010000297.1:0-2757 GCA_040773285.1 Bacillota bacterium | reverse complement strand
GATCTTCTTTGGCACGTTGTGCTGATAGGTCATGCATTTTCCTTCTTTTTTGGGTGCGCTCATATTGTGCTCCTCTCAGTTCTTTTTGTAGGGTGCCCCCAGGGCACCGGGGGAAATGGTTTTCCCGGCGGCGATCATGACGGCCAGGGTCACCACGTAGGGAAGCATCAGGAGGAACTGGTAGGCCACCTCCACCCCGATGATCTGCAGACGGATCTGCAGGGCCTCGGCCACTCCGAACACCAGGGCGGCCAGCATGACCCCCAGGGGATTGTATTTCCCGAAGATCACGATTACGAAAGCAATGTAGCCCTTTTCCGCGGTCATCAGTTCACTGAACACGTTGGCATGGGCCAGGGAGAGATAGGCTCCCCCGATGCCCCCCAGAAATCCCGACAGAAGTACCATCAGGAAGCGGACCCGGTTCACCGGGATTCCCACGGTGTCGGCCGCCCGGGGATGCTCTCCCACGGAGCGGATAATGAGGCCGAAGGAGGTCTTGTACAAAAGGTACCAGATGGCCGGCACCAGCAGAAAAGACAGGTACACCAGGATGTTCTGGGTAAACAGGATGGGTCCCAGCACCGGTATCTCCGACAGCACCGGCAGTGGAATTTCCTTAAAGGTTTCGATCCTTGTCATGGCGCTGTCCACCCCGAAGATCACCCGGTTGAAAAACCCGGTAATCCCATAGGCGAAAAGAACCGTGGCGGTACCCACCACCGCCTGGGATCCTCCCACCCGGATGGTGAGATATCCGTAGATCAGGGCGGTCAGGGCTCCCAGCAGACCGGCGGTCAGGATACCCAGCCAGAGGCTTCCGGTGAAAAGGGCTCCCAGGAAACCGGCAAAGGCCCCCATGATCATGATGCCTTCCATCCCGATACACAGCACTCCGGAGTTTTCCGACAGGGTCCCTCCCAGGGCAGCCAGCAGAAGGGGAGCGGTGGTCCGCAGGGTGGCCTGCAAAATGGCCACGGCAAACCCGATGGTTAAAATCTGTTCCATATCAGCCGGCCTCCTTCATGTCCGCCGGTGCATCCGGCAGTGGGCTCAGACGTTTTCTCTCCCGCCACCAGCGGATCAGTTTTTCCTCATAGACGGAGTATCCCACCACGAAGAAGATGATCAGGGCCTGCAGGATGTTCACCATCACCGTGGGGATCCCCACGGAGCGCTGCATCATGTTGGCCCCGGTGGCCAGGGCCCCGAAGAGAAGCCCGGAGGCCAGAACCCCCACGGGATTTTTCTTGGCCAGAAGGGCCACGGCGATGGCAGTATACCCATAGCCGGGGCTCATCCTCTGGTAGAGTTTCCAGGTGACCCCCAGCAGTTCAATGCCCCCGGCCAGGCCGGCGATCCCGCCGCTTAAGACCATGGAGTAGATAATGTTTCTCTCCACATGGATCCCCCCGTACCGGGCGGCCTCCCGGTTGCTTCCCACCGCCCGGATCTGGTAGCCGGGAACGGTCTTAAAGAGGAAAAACTGGAAGAAGAAAATCAGGGCCACCGCCAGCAGGATTCCCACATGGAGCCGGGTTCCCGGCAGCAGGAAGGGAAGTTTGGCCTGGGCGGCAATCTCGGCGGTTTCCGGGAAGAAGCCCTGGGGCTCCTGCAGGGGACCGGTGACCATAAAGGACACAATATGGATGGCAATGGTATTGAGCATTACCGTGGTGACCACCTCGGAGGCACCCACCCGGGCCTTCAGGAATCCGGGGAAGCCCCCATAGAGGCCTCCGGCCACGAAACTGGCCAGCATCACCAGGGGGATCAGCAGCCAGCCGGGAAGCCCCGACCAGGCCACCCCCAGGAAACCGGCCATCAGGGCCCCCATATAGAACTGGCCCTCCGCCCCTATGTTGAACATTTTGGCCCGGAAACTGAGGCAGACCCCCAGACCGGTCAGCAGATACGGCACGCTTCTCAGCAGGGTCTCCGACAGGTTGTAGTAGCTGCCGAACGCCCCTTCATAGAGGGCCTGGTAGGTGAGAAAGGGGCTGTAACCGGCCATTCCCACAATGATTCCCCCAAGAATCAGGGCGGAGATGACCGCCAGGATGGGGAACAGAAACTGTTCCACGGCGGTGCGGCCGATTTTCCTAAGCGTTTCCTTCAGCATGGGCCACCTCCCCTTCCTCCCGGCGTTTCACCCCGGCCATCATCAGGCCGATCTCATCGGTGCTGGTGCAGGGATCCACGATCCCGGCGATTTCCCCTTCGTACATCACGGCAATCCGGTCGCTTAAGGCCATGATCTCCTCCAGTTCCGATGAAAACAGCAGGATGGCCTTACCCCGGGCCTTTTCATCCAGCAGGGTCTGGTGAACGTATTCAATGGCGCCCACATCCAGCCCCCTGGTAGGTTTCATAATGATCAGTACTTCCGGATCCCGGGAGATCTCCCGGGCCAGAATTACTTTCTGCTGGTTCCCCCCGGACAGGGAGGAAACAGGAATGTCGGTGCCATCGGTCTTTATGCGGAAGGACTGAACCAGCGCCGCAGCGTGGCTGGCCACTTTCCGGTAATCGATGATGCCCCGGTGACTGAAGCGCCGGTCCCGGTGTTCCTCAAGAATCAGGTTTTCCTTCACCGAAAAGTCCAGCAGAAGTCCCCGGTGCTGCCGGTCCTCCGGCACATGGGCCACTCCCGCCTGAATGATCTGGCGGGGGGTGTGGTTGGTGATGTCTTTTCCGTCCACCAGCACCTGGCCGGAGTCCGATTTCCTCAGGCCGGTCAGGACTTCTCCCAGCTCG
>JAXGWN010000296.1:0-2763 GCA_040773285.1 Bacillota bacterium | reverse complement strand
GTATTTTTCCTTCACGTAGTCGGCCAGATATTTGCTGGTCTCGGTCTGGTATTTGTTTTTGTATACCGAGTAGGCGAAGAAGCCCCGTTTGGCCACGGAGGGATCCAGACCGCCGAATTCCGGTTTGGTCCAGCTGAGGGTATCCCAGCCCATTCCCTCAATGATCATGTAGGGAGCGTAGTAATCCAGTTCCTTGCATTTCTCGATGAACTTCACGCAGTCCTCGAAATAATGGGGCTGGAAGATGATATCCGGCTGCAGTTCCTTCATCCGGGACACTATGGGAGTCCAGTCTGCCTGCATGGGATCGAAGTATTCATGGTAGACAATCTCGAAGCCGTTGTCCTCCAGGTAAGGAACAATGGCGTCTGCCACTTCGTGGCCGTAGGAGATCTCCAGGTTCAGGATGGCCACGGTTTTGGGTTTTTCCAGACCCTTGGTGTTCCACTGGTCGAAGTTCACGAAAAACTCGGCCACGTCATGCCACCACATGCCGCCCCGCCACTGATCGTCCATCTGGATGTTCACAATGTTCTGTCCATAGGAATCGTTGGCCACGTAACTGTCGGCCGCAATGCAGAACATCATCATGTCGTTCTTGGCCACCACGGGGGCTGCGGTGTAGGGGGACAGAAGGATGTCCACCTTGTCCTGGGTGATCAGCTTTTCGTACAGCATGGGAATCTTGGACTCATCGAACTCGTCGTAGTAGTACTTCAGTTCCACCGGGCGGCCGTTGATGCCTCCCAGTTCCTCGTTGACGTACTTCACCGCCAGTTCGGCCCCCTCGAAGGCCATCTGGCCGGCATGGGCCACCGGTCCGCTTAAGGTGAAGGTGGATCCGATGACAATGGGGCCATCGTCGTCACCGCCTCCGGCGGATCCGCCGCCACCGCCGCAGGCGGTAACGGTCAGGGTGATAAGAACCAGCAGGGCGTACACCGATCCGGTGCCGATCCCCCCAAGGATATTCTGCATAAGTCCTGCTGTTCCCATATACCAGTCCTCTCTTCCCTACGGCCCTCCGGTTTCCCCATACCTCCCCCGGGTCAGGCCGTTTCAGTAGACAAATTTTTCTGCCAGGGCTTTCCTGGCTCCGGTGACGGCGGTGTCCAGTCTTTTTTTCAGCTGATCCCTCTGTCCGGTCAGTTCTTCCAGGGCCTCCTCATCCTTCACGGAAGGAAGATTGATCCCCACGTTCATCAGGGCTCCTGTCACTGCGGTGTGCAGGGATTCCACCGCCACCCCGCAGTCACTTAAGGCGTTGGTGTTCCCGTACGCAATGACCGTATCCATTTTCTCCAGGGCCTCCACCGCCCGGGTGGCGGTCTCCATGGGAATCCGGGTGGCCAGTAGGTTGGCGGCGGCAATAGCGGTCTTCCGGAGGGCCTTTTCCTCATCGGTTTCTTTGGGCATCCGGAACGCAGCCATCACCTGGTTAAAGGCTTCGGTGTCCTCGTCGGCCAGGGCCACCATCCGGGCCACATGGCCGTCCAGTTCCACCAGTACCGGGGGCAGGATCTCCTGGGAATCGGGATACTTTACGTTCCCGATGATCAGCCGGCAGACCATGGCGGCCAGCCCGGCGCCGAAGGCCCCGGATACCGCGGCAATGGTTCCCCCTCCGGGAGCCGGTGAGGAGGAGGCCAGTTCCTCCACAAATTCATGTACTTTCATATTCATCAGCATAATGATCTCTCCATTTCCTAAAATCGGGGGCAGCCACCGGCTGCCCCCGCATATACGCATCCCCGTCCCTGTACCGAAAGCACAGTCCGGAACCCGGAATTTGTTCCTCTTCACACAAAATGAGGGAGAATTCCTGTTCACCTGGCTGTATATACGATACAATACAATACAGACTATATCGACGGGATCAGGACCGGGACGATTGACCGTTCCCTGGTGTGTGGCCGGGCAGGGCCGCAATACCATGTCCTGAGGCAGGGGGCCGGTCCGTCCGGCTGTCCGGTCCGGTCCCTGTCGGTAGTATTGTGGTTACAGGAGCGGGGAACCGGGTTCCCCGCTCATTTTTTATTCTCCGGCCAGATCCGCCAGATGGTTGTCGATGATCTGGCTGCGGTCAAAATGCTCCAGTCTCAGATAGTGTTCGGCAGCCAGCACCAGGGCCTCCTGCCGCAGGGTGCCCACCAGTTCGGTGCCCACCACGGGAATGCCCCGGGCAGCGGCCTCCATCTTCACCAGCTCATAGGTCCGGTAGATGGGGGTCTTCTGGTAGTCAAACATGTTCATGGACACACAGACCTGGTCCCGGTCGGTGAACTTAAGTCCCACCGCCCGGACGGTGGAAAAGCCCCCGGAGGGTCCCCGTACCGCTTTGGCAATGGTTTTTGCCAGGTCCAGATCGCTGGTTCCCAGGATCACATTGAAGGCCACCAGAGGACTGGTTCCGGCGCTGAGGATTACGGCTCCGGCGGTGGGATGAAGCTTTCCCTCCCCCAGATCCGGAGCCCGCTCCGGCAGATGGCAGACCTCTTTGAGGCCCTCGTAGTGCCCCTTGCGGATGAAGTCCAGGGATTTTCTCTCCTCACAGCGGGCACTGTCCCCGGCGAAGAACACCGGCAGTTTCAGTTTTTCATAGATCTCTTCTCCCAGACGGTCGATGTATTCCTTGCATTCCTCCAGGGTGATGTTCTTCAGGGGGAAGATGGGGATGGTATCCTGGGCACCGATCCGGGGATGGTTCCCGGTCTGGAAGTTCATGTCAATCAGGCGCATGGAGGCCTCGGTCATGGCCAGCAG
>JAXGWN010000295.1:0-2768 GCA_040773285.1 Bacillota bacterium | reverse complement strand
TCACGGTGGATGTGCGGGTTCCCGCCCAGGCGGAGATCGTAATTGAGGGCTTTATTCCGGCAGATGCCATGGAAGTGGAGGGGCCTTTCGGGGACTTTCAGGGGGTCTATGTGGACCCCGGGAAAAACCATGTGGTCCGGGTGAGTGCCATTACCCGGCGCCGGGAAGCCCCCATCTTTCAGAGCATCCGGGCGGGCTCCCTGGAGGACGCCCTGCTTCTGGGTCTGGCCCGGGAAGTGCAGCTTTATAAGACTCTCCGGGAGGCCGGTCACCAGGTGCAGGGCATTAGCCTGAGCCCCATGGTCTTTAACGGGGCCATCTCCCTTGACAAACGCTATGAGGGGGAGCCGGAGGAGGTATTCCGGCTGGCCTTCACCACGTATCCCTGGCTTAAGTATCTGGTGGTCACGGATACGGATGTAAATATTTATGATCTGCAGGATGTCTGGTGGGCCATGGCGGTGCGGAGCAATCCGGCCACCCTGAAACCCACCACAGAATATCCCGGCTTTGCCCGGGATCCCCATGGGGTGCATACCGGTAAGGCAGGAATCGATGCCACGGTGCCCCTGGCCGCCCGGAATGCGTTCCGCCGGGCCCGGCCCTGAATCAGCAACTACCAGCTTTTCTCATATTACCTCCCCATACTTCCCTATTGTGGTTGCCGGAAAGCCCTGTGTCCGAAAGGATGCAGGGCTTTCCGGCCTACTTATTCCGCCCGGGCGGATACCGCTCCAGCACAAGGCTCAGCACGATCCCCGCGGCCACCAGGAGCCCCCCGTAAAAGGTTTGTTGGGAGTAGCCCTGCCCAAGAAACAGGTCGATGGCAATGCCGGCAAAGACCTGCCCGGTAAAAGTAAGAAGGGTCAGGCTGAAAGCAGGGACCCGGGGTACCGTGACGTTACACAGAAGTACCACCAGAACTCCCATGCCGCCTCCCACATAGGCCCACCAGGGGGCCGGACCGATGGAAAGAGCCAGTGGCAGTTCCCCCCTGCCAAGAACCATCAGCACTGCGAGGGAGCCCCCCAGACCGGTCAGATGATTGATGAAAGAGCTTCCCAGGGCACCGGAATACACGGCCAGCCGGGCGTTGATCATCCGGGAGAGGACCACACAGATCCCGGACCCTATGGACAGCCACAGGGCCAGCAGTGCGCTTCCCCGGACGCCGGACAGCATGAAGGCGATGCCGGCCAGGGAAAAGAGAAGGCCTGCCAGGGTGGAGGCGGAAAAAGGGCGGCGCGGGACACCAAAAAGCCCCAGCTGGTCAATGAGGATCGATACGGCGGCCTGCCCGAAAAGACCCAGGGCCACGATGGCAGTCATGCTGATCTTTCCGAAGGCAAAGTTATTGAAAACCGCCACCAGTACGCCGATCAGGCCGCCCCAGTACATCCAGCCGGGGAGCCGGCGGTCCGGAAACATTCTTCTTCCGCTGAACCGTAAAACCAGCAGGGCCACCAGGACCCCAACGATATGAAGAAGCACTGTGGCCGTGAAGAGGCCATAGTGGCCGGTGAGCACCCCATTAATGGCCACCATGACCGCAATCACCGCTCCGGTGATCAGTCCGAGAAACCGATACATCTGAATCCCCCCAAAATCCTGTCTGCCTGTACTATAGCCTGCCCGTTGCTTCCGGGATAGGACATATGTCATACTGGTTCCATACAACGTACCCGAAAGACAATAGGGGGGAGGGGAAGGAATGAAAAAGTACGCACGTACGCCGGAGGATACCGCCCTTCTGGAGGAATACGGTCTTTCCCCGGAAGACTGCTGGCGGCAGTCCTACCAGACCGGAGAAACAATCGTGGAACAGGGGGCGGAGATCCGGCACCTGTATATTCTGGCCCGGGGAACCGTCCGGGTGTTCACCTCGGACTCCAATGGCAGGAGCCTGGTTCTCAGTTATTCTGTTTCCCGGGGGCTTTTGGGGGACCTGGAACTGCTGACCCGGGAACACAACGCTTCTGCTGCCGTGGTGGCCCTGACCGCTGCCGACTGTCTGGTGGTTCCCTACCGGGTTGCCGGAGCCCAGCTGAAACACAATACGGTGTTTCTGAACCGGCTGGCCCGGGATCTGGCAGGGAAACTGGCCCGCAGCACCGACAGCATCCTGACCCTGGGACTCCGTTCCGGAGAGGAACGGCTCTGCGCCTACCTTCTGGGAAATGCTTCCGGGGGCGTGTTCCGGGGCCCCCTTACCGAGGCCGCCTCAGCGGTGGGGGTCAGTTACCGGCATCTCCACCGTCTGCTGGATACACTGATCCGGGATGGTCTCATCAGGAAGAACCCTGAGGGGTGCCAGCTTATGAATCCCGGAGAGCTGGCCCGCCGGGCCGTCCGGTCCGGCTAGGATGGCAGGCAATGGGACATACAGTGGCAATCAGTGGTGCCGGTGGTGTTGTCCGCAGCATGCTGCAGAATTCAAACAGGATGCTACAGGATGGTCTGTTGAAGGCAGGAATAATATGAAAAAGTGTGATTATTTACACAGAATTGCTTGAAATAATGTGATCCGATCTGAAAATACCATCCCGTGGCCACAACAAAAAAGTCAGCCGGGCCCGCTGCAAATGACTAAGGGCATCTTCTTTCAGAGACCTGGATGCTCAAACAACAGGCCCGGTAACTGAGACTGGAACGGTATTGACTCAGAATTGGATGGTAGTCAGATGCGTTTATAGAGGAGGGGAAAGTGGGCCCGGGGTGGCGCGGCCCCCGTTCCCCGCCGGATGCGGCGTAACAACGCCGGGGGGTCC
>JAXGWN010000294.1:0-2798 GCA_040773285.1 Bacillota bacterium | reverse complement strand
GGCCACTCCAGAAATCCTGGCCCCGGGGGGTGTTCAGGAAGGAGCGCAGGAAAAAGACGGTTCCTGCCAGACCTGCCAGCAGCAGGGGCCAGAAGGTGCGGATTCCATCGGACAGGGCGATCAGAGCTACGGTGAGGAACGGAAGTCTGGCGTCGTTGGCCTGAAACATACTGACAAAGCTGGGCAGGATGAAAGTGAGGATGAAGATGAGAACCAGCACCGAGGCCACCAGAATCAGGATGGGGTAGGTCAGTGCGTTCCGGATCTTCTTCCGCAGATCGTATTCCCTCTCGTAGTAGTCGGCCATCAGGACCATCAGGGAGTCCAGGTTTCCGCTGATCTCCCCGATCTCCATCATGCGGATCAGGAAGTCCGGGAAGGCGTCCTGGTTCTTCCCCAGGGATTTCGCCAGGCTGACGCCGTGGAGACTGTCGCTATACATGCTTTCCAGGGCTTCCCGGGCGGACCTGGACACCGGCTGTTTTCTCAGGGTGGACAGGGAAGAGGACACATTGAGGCCGGCTCCCAGCAGGGTGGCAAACTGTCTGGTGAAAAACACCATGTCCTTCAGCCGGTAGGTTTTTCTCCGGAGAAAGCGGGGCAGGGTCTTTTCTTCTTCCCGGACAATGCTGAACGAAACCGGAGTCATGTTCCGGGAGGACAGAAAGGCCCGCAGTTCGTTTTCCGATGTGCCGGTGAAGGATCCCTTCCTGCGTTTCCCGGAAGGATCCAGGGCGGTATAAACGAATTCAGGCATGAATTATTTTCCTTTCATCAGAACCGGGGGCCGCTGCGGTCCAGCAGCCGGCCGGCCTCTTCCCGGTCGAAGGAGTAGTCCAGCACATCGTCCCGGAGGATCCGTCCCTGTTCGTAGAGGGAAAACAGAGCCCGGTCCATGGTCTGCATCCCCTGGGCAGCACCGGTCTGCAAGGAGGACTGGATCTGGTGAGCCTTACCTTCCCGGATCAGATGACGTACCGCAGGATTGGTCACCAGGACCTCCAGAGCCGCGGTGCGGCCTCCGGCCTGCAGGGGAATCAGCTGCTGGCTGATCACGGCATTCAGGTTTGCGGCCAGCTGCACCCGGATCTGCTGCTGCTGATGGGGAGGATAGCTGTCGATGATCCGGTTGATGGTCTCCACCGCCCCATTGGTATGGAGGGTACTGAGAACCAGGTGCCCGGTCTCCGCCGCAGTCAGGGCGGTGGAAATGGTTTCCGGATCCCGCATCTCCCCCACCAGGATCACATCGGGATCCTGTCTCAGGGCGGCCCGGAGGGCCTGGGAGAATCCGGCGGTATCCGTTCCCAGCTCCCGCTGGGTCACCACGGACCGAACCGGCTGGTGCAGATACTCGATGGGATCCTCCACTGTAATGATATGCCGGGTGGCGCTTTCATTGATCCGGCGGATCATGGCGGCCAGAGTGGTGGACTTTCCGCTTCCGGTGGGTCCGGTAACCAGGACAAGGCCCCGGCGCCGGCCGGTCAGGTCCGCCAGAACCGGTGGAAGAGCCAGTTCCTCCAGTAAGGGAACCCGGTCCATCAGGCGGCGGATGGCCAGGGCGAGGCCCCCCATTTTCCGGTAGGCGTTCACCCGGTATCGGCCCAGTCCCTCCGGAGAAAAGGCCAAATCCACCTCGGACAGGGTCCGTTCCAGCCTGTCCAGCTCTTCGGGAGACAGAATCTCTGCCGCCAGAGCCCGGACCTGTTCTCCGGAAAGGGAGTCTCCGTCCCGGGATATCAGCTGGCCGTCCACCCGGAACAGAGGCGGCTGACCGGGGGTCAGGTGCAGATCCGATGCCCGGTCCGCTTTCATTTCCTGTAAGAGTGTTGTGATTTCCATGGTGGTCTCCTTCATCAGAAGCGGAAGGTAATCTTACCGAATTCCTGAACGGTGGTGACACCGTCCAGGACCAGTTTCCGGCAGGAATCCGCCAGCTTCACCAGTCCGTTTTCAAGAGCCAGTTCTTCCAGCACCTGGGAGCTGGCCCTCTCCTCCACGGCGGTCCTCAGTTTCCGGTCCATGATCAGCAGCTCATAGACCCCGGTCCGGCCGCTGTAACCGGTCTGTCCGCAATGGGGGCAGCCTTCCCCCCGATGCAGGAGGGTTCCCTCCTCCACCCCCAGCAGCCGGGCCTCGGCGGCCGGAGCCGGATAGGAGGTTTTGCAGAAACGGCAGATCTTCCGGACCAGCCGCTGGGAGAGAACGCCCCGTACCGAATCGGCGATCAGGTAGGGGGCAATCCCCATGTCCAAAAGCCTGGAAACCGTGGCAATGGAATCATTGGTATGGAGGGTACTGAGAACCAGGTGTCCGGTGGCGGCCGCCCGGGTGGCGATGGAGGCGGTTTCCGCATCCCGGATCTCTCCCACCATGATCACATCCGGATCCTGCCGCAGTATGGAGCGCAGCACCGTGCTGAAGGAAAGGCCCAGGGCCTCATTCACCTGGATCTGATTGATTCCGAAAAGTTTGTACTCCACCGGATTTTCCACGGTCATGATGTTCACCACTTCATCGTTGAGGCTGTGGAGAACCGCATACAGGGTAGTGGTCTTTCCGCTTCCGGTGGGCCCGGTGACCAGGATGATCCCATGGGGGCTGCGGATCAGGCCGGAAAACCGTTCCAGGGTCCCCTCATCGAACCCCAGGTCAGTCAGGGAAAGAAGCATCTGGGACTGGTTCAGGATCCTGAGAACCACCTTCTCTCCCAGATAGGTGGGCAGAGTGGAGATCCGCAGATCCACCACGCTCTTATTGATGGTCATATTGATCCGCCCGTCCTGAGGAAGGCG
>JAXGWN010000293.1:0-2821 GCA_040773285.1 Bacillota bacterium | reverse complement strand
TCCACGGTCCGGGAACTGCTGCCGGGGGCGTTTTCACTGAAGGGAGAACAGAACAATGGCTGAGTTCAAATCCGGGTTTGTGGCCATCATAGGGCGGCCCAATGTGGGGAAATCCACTCTGCTGAATAGCCTGATCCGCCAGAAGGTGGCCATTACCAGTGACAAACCACAGACCACCCGGAACCGGATCACCGGGGTATATACCGGGGATAGGGGACAGATTATTTTCCTGGACACCCCCGGCGTTTACAAGCCCCAGGACCGCCTGGGGGACATTATGGTCAGCACCGCCCTGGGCAGTCTGCAGGAAGTGGATGCGGTTCTCTATGTGGTGGATGTCACCATGGAGATGGGGGCAGGAGAGCGGTTTATCCAGAAAACCCTGATGGAACTGAAGACTCCGGTGATCCTGGTGCTCAATAAGATTGACCTGATTCCTCCGGAGAAACTGTTGCCCCTGATGGAGGAATATTCCTCCCGGATGGAATTTGCAGCCGTGGTGCCGGTGTCGGCAGCCAGAGGGGATCTCACCGGTCTGCTGGACGAATTGTTCGCCCTGCTTCCGGAGGGACCCCGGTATTACCCGGAGGATATGGTGACCGATCAGCCGGAGCGGCTCATCATTGCAGAAATGGTCCGGGAGAAAATCCTGCAGCTGACCCGGGAGGAAGTGCCCCATTCCATTGCTGTGGTTACCGATATGGTGGAGGAACGCTCCTCTGACCTGGTCTATGTGGGGGTAACCATCTATGTGGAGAGAAAGTCCCAGAAGCAGATTCTGATCGGAAAACAGGGATCCATGCTGAAGGAAGTGGGCCGGATGGCCCGCAGGGACATCGAGACCATGCTGGGAAGCCGGGTGTATCTGGAACTTTGGGTCAAGGTCCGGGAGGACTGGCGCCGCCGGGAATCCGACCTGGCAAACTTCGGCTTCACCGGGGAATAATATGGGAGCCAAATACGTCACCAAGGCCATTATGCTTTGGGGAAGGCCCTACGGGGAGGCCGACCGGATCCTGACCGCCTTCACCAAGGAGCGGGGGCGGGTGGATTTTCTGGCCCGGGGAGTCCGGAAAATGCAGGCTAAAAACCGGGCTCTGGTACAGCCCCTTACCTACAGTGAAATCGAGCTGGCAGAGGGGAAGGGCCTCGACGTCCTGACCCAGGGGGTTCTCATTGAGGGATTCATGCGGATTCATCAGGACTTTGACCGGATGATCTACGCCGGATTTCTGGGTGAATTCCTGATGCAGGTGCTGCCTCTTCAGGAACCTTATGTGGAATTGTGTTATCAGTTTCTCCAGGCGCTGAATCATCTGGATAAACGGGAAACGGATCCCCGGGTGGTGGCGGTGTCCTTTCTGATGAAAAGTCTCACATTGCTGGGCTATCAGCCGGACCTCGCCGGCTGTCAGGAGTGTGGCTCTCCGCTTGATTCCCGGGATGGGTACCGGTACAGTTTTTCCCAGGGGGGGATGATCTGCCCGGACTGCCCCGGAGAATCCGGTGATTTCCGGATGACCCTGCCGGCGCTGGCAGCCCTTGGGGAAATGGAGCATCTGGATCTGAGGCGTCCGGTTGAGATCAGCTGGGTGGAGGCGGATCTGTGCCTCCTGGAAACGTTTATGACCAGACTGCTGGAAAGTATTATGGAGACGGAACACCGGTCCGCACGGTTTCTGTCCCGTTTCAGGGAAATGAGACGGCCGGAATGCTGAAAATCATTGCCGCGGTGGACCGGGAACGGGTTCTTGGCCGCAACAACCAGCTGGTATACCGGATTCCCGAGGATATGGCCCATTTCCGGACCACCACCATGGGCTATCCGGTGATTATGGGATACAACACGTACCAGTCCATCGGGTACCCCCTGCCGGGAAGGGAAAACCTGGTGCTTTCCCGGAAGGCCAGGAGGATCCCCGGAGTACGGGTTTTTTCCTCCCGGGAAGAAGTCCTTGACTATCTGGGGGATCGGGATGCTTTTGTGATCGGAGGGGGACAGATATACCGTCTGTTCCTCCCGGATACGGAGGAACTGATTCTCACTGAAGTGGAGGACTCCTGCAACGGCGGGGACTGTTATTTTCCGTTCTTTTCCCCCCCGATGAATTTGAAATAACCGGGGTCAGACCAGGCACCGGCGAGGTGCCTCTGACCTTCCGGACGTATACACGGCGCCGTCCGGCGTCAATACCACAGACAGGAGAGGATGCAATGAATTTTCAGGACATGATACTGACCCTGAATGCCTACTGGGGACGCCAGGGTTGTATCATTCAGCAGCCGTACGACATTGAGAAGGGGGCGGGCACCATGAATCCCAACACCTTCCTGAAGGCCCTGGGACCGGAGCCCTGGAACACCGCCTATGTGGAGCCCTGCCGCCGTCCCACAGACGGCCGCTATGGGGAAAATCCCAACCGGCTACAGCATTATTACCAGTACCAGGTGATCATGAAACCCAGCCCGGACAATATCCAGGAACTGTATCTGGGCAGCCTGGAGGCCCTGGGAATCGACCCCTCAGTCCATGACATCCGTTTTGTGGAGGACAACTGGGAGTCCCCCACTCTAGGAGCCTGGGGACTGGGCTGGGAGGTGTGGCTGGATGGGATGGAAATCACCCAGTTCACCTATTTCCAGCAGTGCGGAGGCCTGGACTGCCGTCCGGTTTCCGCCGAGGTGACCTATGGTCTGGAGAGGATCGCCATGTTCATTCAGAATGTGGACTCCGTGTATGATATCACCTGGGTGGAGGGTGTCCGTTACGGAGATATTTTCCATCAGAATGAAGTGGATTATTCGCATTACAATTTCAGCG
>JAXGWN010000292.1:0-2821 GCA_040773285.1 Bacillota bacterium | reverse complement strand
GTCCTGTACCTGTTCTTCGGTCGGGATATCAGCAAAAAGAGCGTGTTCCGCCGCCGGGATGAGGCTCTGGCCGCGTTCCGCAGTCTCCCGGAGGAGCAGATCCGTCTGCTGATGGGCAGGAGCGGTAACGGGGAGACGGAAGAGGATGAATTTGAAGGACTGATCCAGATGAACATGAAGATGGCCGGAGCTGCCTTCACCCGGGACAACCTGGTGGAGATTCTCACCGATGGACAGGAGAAGTTCCGGCGGCTTTCGGATTCCATCCGGCAGGCCGTAAATCATGTGCATCTGGAATACTACATTTTCCGGGAGGATACCCTGGGCAATGCTCTTATGGAACTGCTGGAGGAAACGGCAGCAAGAGGCGTTCAGGTGCGGCTTCTGATTGACGGGGTGGGAAACCGGATCTCCCGGAAACGTCTGGATCGCCTGCGGGCGGCCGGAGTATCCGTGGCAATTTTTTTCCCCAACCGTTTTCTTCCCTATCTTGAATTGCTGGTGAACCACCGGAACCACCGGAAGGTGGCCGTGATCGACGGTCAGGAAGGGTATACCGGGGGATTTAATGTGGGGGACGATTATCTGGGGGATGGTCCCATGGGTTACTGGCGGGATACCCATCTGCTGATCCGGGGAAGCGCTGTGGCCGATCTTCAGGCCCATTTCGCTGAGGACTGGTTTCTGGCCTCCGGGGAGGACCTGTCCTCCCGTCAGGAACTGTTTCCGGTACCCGGCCCCGCCGGAGATGCCGGTCTGCAGGTGGTGGCCAGCGGCCCGGAATCTCCCCAGGAACAGATCAAGTACGCCTTCCTGGAGATGATATCTTCGGCCCGGGAATGCATCTGCATCCAGACCCCATATTTTATTCCGGATGATCCGGTATTTGAGGCCATAAAGATTGCTCTGTTCCGGGGCGTCCGGGTGCGGATCATGGTGCCCAACAAACCGGACCACATGTTTGTCTACTGGGCCACCTACTCCTATCTGGGGGATCTTCTTCCCTATGGGCTGGAGGCCTATACCTATGAGAACGGATTTCTCCATGCCAAGACCATGGTGGTGGACAACCGGGTATTTACCTGCGGAACCACCAACTTTGATATCCGCAGTTTCAAACTGAATTTTGAAGTCAATGTGTTTTCCTACAGCCAGGAAGTGGCCGGTCAGTATATGCGGATCTTCGAAGAGGATGTGCGGCTGTCCAGACAACTGACCTGGGAGGATTACCGGATGCGGCCCTGGCCGGTCCGGATCAAGGAGCCGGTGGCCAGACTGCTGTCTCCATTATTGTAAATGAGGTGCATCCATGCGAACGGTGGGAATCTGCGGAAGTCTCCGCAGGGATTCATACAACAGAAAACTGCTGCTGGAGGCGGTGCGGCTGGCACCGGAGGATATGCCGGTGGAAATCCACGAGCTGGGAAATCTTCCTATGGTGAACGAGGATCTGAAGGAGGAGGGGTTTCCTGCGGAGGTTAAGTCCCTGATGGAGGCTGTGGAGTCCGCCGATGCCCTCCTGATGGTTACGCCGGAGTATAACACCAGTGTTTCTCCGGTGCTGAAAAATGCCCTGGACTGGCTGAGTCTGGCGGAGAACAACCGGATTTTGTCGGGACTTCCCGGGGCCGTGCTGGGAGCCTCCACCGGTTATCTGGGGACTGCCCGGATGCAGCCGGACCTGAAAAAAATTTGTGCCAATCTCAATATGCACATTCTGAACCGCCCGGTATTTATTCTCCCCAGGGCCCAGGGGGCATTTACCCCGGAGGGGCGGCTGGAGAATCCGGATCTGGAGAAAAAACTGGCCCGTCTTCTTATGGAACTGAGGATTTGGACGGAACAGCTGAAAAAATAGGGATTTTCCCGGAAGAGGTGTTATATGGACTATCGTGAGAGATATGAACTTTGGCTGAATAGCCCCCACATCGATGAGGCAGACCGGGAGGAACTGCGGGGCCTGCCGGAGGAGGAGATCCGGGACCGGTTTTACATGGAACTGGGATTCGGAACCGCAGGACTCCGGGGCATCCGGGGTATCGGGAGCAACCGGATGAACGCCTATGTGGTCCGCCGGGTGGCCGAGGCCTATGGACGGGTGCTGAAAAGAAACGATTCGCCGGAACTGAAAAACGGGGTGATCATGGCCTATGACTGCCGGATCATGTCCAGAGAACTGGCCCTGGAAGCCGGACGGGTGCTGTCTGCGGCGGGGATCCGGGTGTACATGTTTGATGATTACCGGTCCACACCGGAAATTTCCTATGCCATCCGCTGCCGGCAGGCAGCCGGGGGCTTTATGTTCACGGCCAGCCACAATCCGCCGGAGTACAATGGCCTGAAGGTTTACAACGCCCAGGGCTGCCAGCTGTCCGATGAGCAGTCCCGCCATGTAATGGAGGAACTGGAATCCATTGAGGGCTTTGGGGACATCGGATACGATCCCAAAGGAAAGACCATCCGCAGTATGCCGGGCAGCCAGAATCAGAAATACCTGAAAACCATCCGGGGCCTCCATCAGGGAAAGCCCAACCGGGACCTGAGAATTGCTTTCACTCCTCTTCATGGGGTGGGGGGACAGGTGGTGCGGGATCTGTTTAGCAGGCTGGGGTACAATCTGACCGTGGTGGAATCCCAGTTTGCCCCCAATGGCAACTTCCCCACCACCAGAAAGCCCAATCCGGAGGAAACAGAATCCCTGAAACTGCTGATGGAGACCGGCCAGGAGGCGGGAGCCCATCTGCTTCTGGCCACGGATCCCGATGCGGACCGGCTGGGGGTTGCAGTTCTCCATGAGGGACAGTACCGGGTGATCACCGGG
>JAXGWN010000291.1:0-2833 GCA_040773285.1 Bacillota bacterium | reverse complement strand
GGCCTTCAGGTGATCATCACGGCAGAAAACGGCCGGGAGGTGGCAAAGAAAACCTTCAATCCCCGGCTAGGGATCGAAGGGGGGATTTCCATTCTGGGGACCACCGGAATTGTGGAACCCATGAGCAGCCGGGCCCTGACGGATACCACCAATCTTCTGATCGACCGTTACCGGCTGAAATGCCCGGAGAGGATCCTTCTTACCCCCGGAAACTACGGACAGGACTTTTCCCGGGATTTTCTGGGAATTTCCCGGGAAGGGGCCGTGCAGTTCTCCAATTTTCTGGGAGAAACTCTGGACTATCTGGTGTACCGGAATTTTCAGGAACTTCTGCTGGTGGGTCATGCGGGCAAGCTGGTGAAGGTGGCCGGGGGGATCATGAACACCCATTCCTCCCAGGCGGACTGCCGGATGGAAATTCTGGCCGCCCATGCTGCCCTGGCCGGAGGAGACCGGACCCTGATCCGGAGCATTATGGACTGCCCCACGGTTCCTGTAGCCCTGGGTTTTCTGAGGACGGCCCGGGTGGAACAGGAGGTGTACCGGACGGTTCTTGAAAAGATCCGGGAGCAGGTGAATTACCGGACCGGAGGATCCCTCCGGACCGAGGTGATGCTTTTTACCATGGAGGAGGGCCTGCTGGCAGCCACAGATGGAGCAGCCGGACTGGCGGAAAGGATACGGGGTGACTGGCAGTGAAAGGAACGTACTACAGTGTGGGGGCGGGACCGGGGGACCCCCAGCTTCTGACCCTCAAGGCCATTGAAATCCTCCGGGAGTGTCCGGTGGTGGCTCTGCCGGACAGTGGGGCAGGAAACCGGGCGGTGAGAGCCATCGTGGAACCATATCTGGAGGGCCGGGAAGTGGTGGAGTGTTCCATGCCCATGACCCGGGACACGGAGGTCCTGAAGACGGCCCACCGGGAAGCGGCCGAAAAACTGGCGTCCTATCTGGACCGGGGACTCAGCGTGGCGTTTCCCACCCTGGGGGATCCTTCCGTGTATTCCACGGCAGCCTATGTGCAGCAGGAACTGGAGGAGATGGGCTACCGGACCGTCATGGTTCCCGGAGTACCTTCTTTCTGTGCCGCCGCCGCTGCCCTGAACACCACCCTGTGTGAAGGAAACCAGCCCCTTCACATACTTCCGGCCGGATACACCGGGGCCCCGGATGATCTGCAGGGAAACCTGATTCTTATGAAATCCGGCCGCCGGGTGGGTCAGGTTATCAGGGACCTGAAGGATAGGGACCGCAGGATCATGGCGGTGGAGTGCTGCGGCATGGAAGAGCAGAGAATTCACCGGACCGGAGATACAATACCGGAGGATGCCAGTTATTTCTGTACCATTCTGGTAAAGGAGATGGGAAAATGATTTATTTTGTTGGAGCCGGCCCTGGAGCCGAAGACCTGATCACGGTCCGGGGCCAGAACCTTCTGGCCCGGGCGGATCTGGTGATTTATGCGGGATCCCTGGTGAATCCGGGACTGCTTTCCGTGGTGCCTCCGGAGTGCCGGATTCTGGACAGTGCCTCCATGACCCTGGAGGAAGTAATCCGGGAAATGAAAGGTGCACACCACAGGGGAGAGGCGTTGGTACGGCTTCAGACAGGAGATCCCTGTCTGTACGGGGCCATCCGGGAGCAGATGGACCTTCTGGAGGCGGCGGACATCCCCTATGAGGTGGTTCCGGGCGTCAGCTCATTTATCGGAGCGGCCGCGGCCCTGAAGGCGGAACTGACCCTGCCGGAGGTGAGCCAGACCGTGATTCTCACCCGGATGCAGGGCAGGACTCCGGTTCCCGGTCCGGAAAGCATCGCTTCCCTGGCTTCCCATCAGGCCACCATGGTGATATTCCTTTCGTCCGGAATGATCCGGGAACTGTCCCGGGAACTCTCGGCCGGAGGGATTTCGGAGGACTGCCCGGTGGCCATCGTGTACAAAGCCACCTGGCCGGAGGAAAAAATCATCCATACCACGGTGGGGGAAATGGCAGAAGCCGCCCGGCGGGAAAACATTACCCGCACCGCCCTGATCGTGGTGGGCCGGGTCCTGGAGGGAGACTATGCCAGAAGCAGGCTCTATGATCCCTCCTTCACCCACGGATACCGGGAGGCCATCCGGTGAAGTCGGCCGTTCTGGCCTTTACGGAAGAGGGCCGGGCTCTGGCGGCCCGGGTCCGGGAGTTCTTTCCGGACCATCTGTGGGAGTGCTGGCCGGATAAGGGCTGCACGGCAGCAGAGTTTGTGGGACGGGTATTTCCGGAATGCGAAAGCATGGTCTTTGTGGGGGCAGCCGGAATTGCGGTACGGCTTGTTTCCCCCCTGATCCGCAGCAAGGACCGGGATCCGGCGGTTCTGGTGGTGGACGAGAAGGGAGACTTCGTGATCCCCATCCTGTCCGGCCATCTGGGAGGCGCCAATGAGCTGGCCCGTACTCTGGCAGACTGCCTGGGCGCCACACCGGTGATTACCACCGGGACCGACGTAAACGGCCGGTTCGCGGTGGATGACTGGAGCCGCCGGGCCGGTCTCCGGGTGATCAGCACCAGAGAGATTCTGCCGGTATCGGCGGCGGTCCTTAAGGAAAGTCCGGTGGGCTTTTACTCTGACTTCCCGGTGGAGGGCCCTCTTCCCGAGGAACTGAGCACAGGGGCCGGCCCGGAGGTGGGTATCTCGGTTTCCCTGGATGGGAAGGCCGCTCCGTATCCCCATACCCTCCGGCTGGTGCCCCGGATCGTCTTCGTGGGAGCCGGCTGCCGGTGGGATACGGATCCCGGGCGCTTTGAAAAAACCGTTCTGTCCTGCCTGGAAGCGGCCGGGGTGGCCGTGGAGG
>JAXGWN010000290.1:0-2839 GCA_040773285.1 Bacillota bacterium | reverse complement strand
GGGCCCGGTTCTCCTGCTTCATGGTATAGACCGGATGACCCGGAGTCTCCTCGGGACGCACCTCCCGGTGGATCTCCTCAATCGAACCCTTAAATACCGCCGCATGGACATCGCAGAGCCTCTGGATCTCCTCCACCGGCATGCCTCCGGCAATCAGGGCCTGTTCCATCTCCGTGATCTCCGTTGTGGACACTCCGTCAATCAGTTTCTCAAAACGGGCCTTCACCTCATCCACGGATTTCCCGTCATGCAGTTCCCCGATCAGTTCCTTCAGCACCTGCTGACGGTACTCCCGGTTGTTGATGATCTCGCTCATTTGCTCTCCTCCAGTCCTATGATTTCATAGCCCCGCCCGGCAAACTCCCGCCGGATGGTCTCCAAATCAATATTCTTCATCCGGGCTCCCTTGGGGATGGTCATAAACCGTCCCAGGGTGTTCAGGTTGCCCGGCTTCACAATATTGTCAAATCCCAGATCCTTCATGATTTCGATAATCTCCGGATCCTCTGTACACAGATCCTTCACGGTCTTTCTGAAATCCACTGTTTTCATCGTACCCTCCTGTTGGGATCCGCCGGCTTTCCAGGCATAGGCTGTGGATACGGGCTGCCACCTGTGGCTCCAGCATGGCCGGGTCTGCCTTCCAGCCCCAGTTTCCCTCCAGGGTCCCCGGACGGTTCATCCGGGCCTGGTTGTCCAGCCCCAGCCAGTCCTGCAGGGGTACCACCACGGTATCTGCAGCCGAATTCAGGCACATCCTCAGCCACCGCTCCGGAGCGGAAGAACCGCTCCAACCGGCCAGCGTCTCGTTGTCGTGTGTTCCAGTATACAGAAAATCTTCCTTCCGGGAAAGAGGAATCCTCAGGGGCCCAGGTGGTTCCGGAGGATTCATGAACTGCAGCACCTGCATAGCGGCCACAGGGAGATCTCTCTGCAGTTCCAGGGCTGCAGAAGACAGGATCCCCAGATTCTCAGCCACAAAGGGAAGACCCCCCAGCTGATCTTCCAGATGTTCAAAGAACTCCCGGCCCGGCCCCGGATACCAGGCCCCGTCCCGGGGATCGTCTTCCCGGACCGCCCAGTAATCGGCAAAGCCCCGGAAATGGTCCAGCCGCACCAGATGGGTTCCCGTCAGCAGCCAGCGGATCCTCTGGATCCACCAGTGGTATCCTTCCTGGCGGTGACGTTCCCAGAGATACAGGGGATTGCCCCAGTGCTGTCCCCGGTCGCTGAATCCGTCCGGGGGAACCCCGGCCACCGCATCCGGCTCACCGTTTTCCTTCAGCCGGAACAGATTCCGGTGGGCCCAGACATCGGCACTGTCCTGTGCCACATAAATGGGAAGATCACCCACCAGGGAGATCTTCTCCCGGCTGCAGTCCCCAAGCAGGGCCTCCCACTGGGAAAAGAACAGATACTGAAGAAAAATATTGAGGTCCACCCGGTCCCTCAGTTTCCGGGCCCAGCGGGCCAGAGCCCGGGGATGCCGGTCCCTGAGAGGCACTGGCCAGTGGGTCCAGGGAGCATTGAGATGCTCCCTGAGGGCACTGAACAGGGCGTAATCCTCCAGCCAGAACCCTGCAGACTTCCGGAACCGGCGGATTTCCTCCGGAATCCGGTCCCCGGCTTCTTCCCGGCAGCGCTGCCGGGCCAGATCCAGCCAGCGGATCTTTTCCTGCGCCGGGTCCTGGTCAGTGCGGATGGACTGAACCGCCCGGCTGTACTCCTCATCCGTCAGCCAGCCTCTGTCCCGCACATCCCGCAGGCTGATCCACTGGGGATTTCCCGCAAAGGCCGATGGGGCCATATAGGGGGATCCCCCCGGACCCGGGGGATGCCAGGGAAGAATCTGCCACAGACTCTGCCCTCCCTCCTTCAGAAACCGGACGAAATCACCGGCGGCCTCCAGTCCCCCCAGTCCGTCTCCGGTGGGCAGGCTGGACAGACTGCACAGGGTGCCTGTCCGCCGCCTGTTCATCTCCCGGCGGTTCTCCGGATAGCGAACCAGGATTCTGGCCTGTCCCGGAGAAACCTCCGTGGACAGCCGTCCTTCCCGGGACACGGCCTCCGGTCCCTGTCCGTACAGATCATGCCAGACTCCGTCGGGCACCGGCTCCGGAAGGGTCAGTTCCACCCCGGTTCCGGTTTCCCCCCGGTTCAGCAGGACACAGATCATCTGGGCAGGGCAGGCCCGTCCCAGGGCATCCCTGTCCCCCCGGGTGTAGCGGAAAAAACCATACAGGTCGTCCCCCCGGTAAAAGGAATGCCAGTATCCCCCGGTCAGAACCGGGTACAGCCTCCTGATGGCCAGCAGGTCCCCGGTCAGTTCCTGGAGGCCGGCATCCTCCCGGCCCCAGGGAAAGGGTTTCCGGTTTTCCGGGTCTTTTCCTCCGGTGAGGCCGGCCTCATCCCCGTAATACACCGAAGGAACCCCGGGAAAGGTCATCTGCCATATCAGAGCCTGAGTCAGCCGGCTTCTGTCCCCGCCCAGTTCCGTGAGGATCCGGGGGGTATCATGAGAACCCAGGAGATTCATGACACTGTGAAAATATACCGGCGGATAGTGTTCCGCCAGGGTCATCAGAATCAGATGGGTCTGCCTGGCCTCCTGCCTTCCGGTCAGAAAATCGGTCACCGCCCTCCGGAAGGGATAATTCATCACGGAGTCCAGCTGATCCCCCAGGAGAAATCTCCGCCTGGCCCCATAACTGATCTTGGAGGTGGCATCCTCCCAGACCTCTCCAATCAGAATGCTGTCCGGGTCCCTTTCCTTCAAGGCCTTGCGGAATTTCCCGATGAATTCATCCGGCAGCTCATCGGCCACGTCCAGCCGCCAGCC
>JAXGWN010000289.1:0-2845 GCA_040773285.1 Bacillota bacterium | reverse complement strand
GTCAACCGATAGGAGGTCTTTATGGAGGCAACCATGGAAACCACGCCGCTGACCGAGGCGGTCTACTACATCCTGCTGGCCCTGACCACCCCCCTGCACGGCTACGGGATCCTGAAGCAGGTGGAGACCTTCAGCCGGGGCCGGGTAATTCTGGCCGCAGGAACCCTGTATGGGGCCCTGTCCACCCTGCAGGCCCGGGGTCTCATCGAGCCCCTGCCCGGCAGTCCCGGAGAACGCCGCAAGGAATACCGTATCACCGGCGAGGGGCTCCGGGCCCTCACCCTGGAACTGAACCGCCTGGAGGAACTGCTGGAAAACGGGCGGAAAATACTGGAGGAAACCCATGACCCGCACCGTATTTAAGATTTTTACCGCCGGCCAGCACCCCCAGGAGGAAGCCTGGCTGGACCGGATGAGCCAGGATGGCTGGCAGCTGGAAAAAGTGGGCTTTCTCCACTACCGGTTCCGCAAAGGGACCCCGGGACAGTACCGCTACCGGCTGGAGTTTCTGGAAAACCTGCCCGGCGACCCCCGGTCCATGGACTATATCCGTTTTCTGGAAGACACCGGCATCGAATACGTGGACAGTTTTTTCCGCTGGATCTACCTGCGGCATCCGGCAGACCGGGGCCCGTTCGAACTGCACTCCAGCCTCTCGGGCCGGATCGCCCACTACCGCAGAATCCGGAACTTCATTGCGGTTCTTCTGAGCATTGAAGTGGTCCTGGGTATGAACATCTCGGCCCACGTCCTGGAAGGAGGAGCCAGCCGGAGCCTTCTTATTCTGCCCCTGGCCGCCGTGGGAATTCTCCTATATGCCCTGCTTCCGGTGCAGCGCACCCTGAAAAAACTGGAAGAGGAACACAGAATCAGAGAATAGTAACCTGAGGAAGCACCGGAGTCTGATGGATCAGGCTCCGGTGCTTTCCTTCTGTCCGTCAGGACAGGAGGGAAGGAAATTCCCGTCCCATGTGGAATTAATAGAAAATAGGATTCAGAACAATTCATCCGGACGGGAGCTGATCAGCATGAACAGGGAATTCATGGATACCATTTTCCCCGGCAGCACGGCTGTCGCATATTTTCTGCCGGTCACCGGCGAAAATGGGGAACCGCTGATGAAGATTGTCCACAGCAGCGAAGACTTCACCCGCTTCTGGACCGGCTTTCACCAGATGGGCCCGGAACCATGGCTTCATCAGATGGAGGAATCGCCGCAGTATCCTGAACTGCGAAACGAACTGCAAAGGCTGCTGTCCCGGGAAAAGCAGTCCGAACAAAAATCCCGCCAGAAACAAACGGTCTGCCTGCAAACCGGGAACGTTCAGCTGACCCTGTTTCCCGGACCCGGGGAACTGCTGGGTGTCCTCATGGAGTCCGCAGCCGGATCTGAGCCGGACGCTCCCCGGGAAACCGGAGAACTGAACCGGTTCTTTGATCTGAGCCCGGATCTGCTGTGTGTGGTGGACCGGGAAGGAACCTTCCTGAACATCAACCGGGCCTGGGAAGAACTGCTGGGGTATCCGGCACAGGAAATCCTGCAGGCCGGGGTCCTGAACATGGTGCACCCGGAGGACGTGGCTCCCACCCGGGAAGCCCTGGAGACACTGGACGCCCAGAGCCCGGTGAGCCGGTTCATCAACCGCTACCGCGCGTCCGACGGTACCTGGCGGTCCATCAGCTGGCTGGCCCGGCCCTTTGGGGACCGCTTCTATGCCTCCGGCCGGGATATCACGGAAACCCTGAAGACCCGCCATCAGCTGGAGGAATCGGAACTGAGGTTCCGGGGTCTGGTCAGTTCCCTGGACGACGTGATCTTCACCCTGGACACCCAGGGCCGCCACACAGGAGTCTACGGCCGCTGGCTGGAAAAAGCGGGCCTTACTGAGCAGAATTTCCTGGGGAAATCCGCCACGGAGATCTACGGGGAAGAAGCCGGCCGGATCCACGAGGGCCCCAACCGGCGGGCCCTCCAGGGAGAAACCGTAGTCTACCAATGGTCACTCCGGGACCCACAGGGTGAACTCCGTTATTTCCAGACCTCCCTGTCCCCTCTGGTGAGTTCCGGGGGCACCATCACCGGCATTGCCGGCGTAGGCCGGGATGTAACCCTTCTGGTACAGGCCGGCCAGCAGGTCCGGGCTGCCGAAGAGGAAAAAACCAGAATCCTGGACGCCCTGCCCGACCGGATCACCTACCTGAGTCCCGACTACCGGGTACTGTGGGCCAACCGGACTGCCCTCCGCTATGGAGGTCTAACCCGGGAACAGATGGCAGGACGCCGGTGCTTCGAGGTCTACAGGGGGCCCGGTCCCGGAGAACACTGTCCGGTACGCCATTTCCTGGAAACCGGGGAACTGATCCGCTCTGAGATGGCCCTGGAGGATGGAAGTCTCTGGAAGGTTTCCTGTGTCCCCCTGTTTGATGACGCCGGACAGCTCACTGCCGTTGTGGAGACCGCCACGGACATCACCGAAACCCGGACCCTGGAAAACCAGGTCTATGAGGAAAAAGAAACCCTGAGAACCACCCTGATGTCCATCGGGGACGGGGTGATCGCCGTGGACCGGGAGGGGCTGGTGACACAGCTGAATCACGCTGCCGAAGAGATGACCGGCTGGAGTCTTGAAGAGGCCACCGGGCAGCCGGTGGAAGAGATTTTCAGGATCGAGGAGGCCGGAACCGGCCGGCTCCGGGAAAACCCGGTGCAGAAGGTTCTGGAAAGCGCCATGGTGTGGGGCCTTGAGAACAACACCCTCCTGGTCAGCCGCCAGGGCCGACGGATCCACATTGCCGACAGCGCCGCCCCCATCCGCAACGTCCGGCAGGAAATTACCGGAGTGGT
>JAXGWN010000288.1:0-2870 GCA_040773285.1 Bacillota bacterium | reverse complement strand
GGAACAAATTGAAAAAGAGATTCTGAGCCCCGGCGCCTGCTTCAGTTCGGAGTCCGGAGGGAGAGCGCGTCCGGAGGAACCCTGTCCGGTCAGGACCGCTTTTCAGCGGGACCGGGACAGGATCCTTCATTCCAAATCTTTCCGGAGGCTGAAGCATAAGACCCAGGTATTTATTCTGCCGGGGGGAGACCATTTCCGGACCCGGCTCACCCACACCCTGGAGGTGGCACAGATTGCCAGGACCATTGCCCGTGCCCTGAGGCTCAATGAGGACCTGACGGAAGCCATCTCTCTTGGACATGATCTGGGGCATACGCCGTTTGGCCATGCAGGGGAGGACGTGCTCAGTGCACTGCTGCCGGAGGGATTCCGGCACAACGAACAGAGCCTCCGGGTGGTGGAAATTCTCGAAAATGGAAGAAAGGGTCTTAACCTTACGGTGGAGGTCCGGGACGGCATCCTGAACCATACCGGGAAGGGGGTTCCTCTCACTCTGGAGGGACAGATTGTGAAAACCGCTGACCGGATCGCTTACATAAACCATGATATTGATGACGCCCTGCGGGCCGGCATTATCGCAGGAGAACAGCTGCCACGGGAGGCAGTGGCGATTCTTGGGGAAAGCCACAGCCGGCGGATCAACACCATGGTGAACGATATGATCGAAGAGAGTCTTTGCCAGGAGGAGATCCGCATGAGTTCCCGGGTCCGGGAGGCCATGGATCAGATGAGGACCTTTCTGTTTGAAAATGTGTACGTGGGCTCCAGTGCCAAGGAGGAGGACGAAAAGGTCCGCCGCCTGATCACGGAAATGTTCGATTACTATATGGAGGATCCGGAGCGTCTGCCCCAGGAATACCGTGAGGGAACAGAACCGGCCCGCAGAAGGGTGGCCGACTATATCTCCGGGATGACCGACTCCTTTGCAACCAGACACTACATGGAACTGTTTGTCCCCAAGGGATACCGTAACGGATAGGAGTACAATGAGAATTCTGCTTTCTGCCTTTAACTCCCAGTATGTCCACAGTACACTGGCCCTGTATTCCCTGGCCGCCCAGATCCCCGGGGACCCCGGCGGGGTGCGTCCCATGATCCGGGAATACAGTGTGAATCAGGATCTGCAGGACGTACTGGGGGATGTTTTTGTTCTGGAGCCGGACCTTATTTTTTTATCCCTCTACATCTGGAACCGGAGGACGACCCTCGATTTTATCCGTGATTTCCAGCGGATCCGCCCACAGTGTGGAATCTATCTGGGGGGACCCGAGGCCTCCACAGATCCTGATACCCTGCTTAAGGAGTATCCGGAAATTGACGGGATTTTTCTGGGGGAAGGAGAGACACCCTTCCGGACATTTCTTGAGCATCCGGATCTCCGGGAGCATGGGAAAATCCGGATTCCGGGGCTCATGCGCCGGGGCGACCGGCCGGTGATGGCAGAACCGGCAGACATGGGAGAACTCAGATTTCCTTACGGGGAGGGACTTCCCGGTGACGTGGAAAACCGGATCCTGTATTATGAGTCCGGACGGGGCTGCCCCTTTCACTGCGCCTATTGCCTTTCCGCCCGGGACAACCGGCTGCGGCAGCGGCCTGTGGAGAAGGTTCTGGATGAACTGGACTTTCTGCTGGCACATGGAGTCAGAACCATCAAGTTTGTGGACCGGACGTTCAATGCAGACAGAGAGCGGGCTGCCCGGATCTGGTCCTGGATACGGGACCGGAAGGAATGTGAATGTGTGTTCCATTTTGAGGTTTCCGCCGATATTCTGTCCCCGGAACATCTGGATATTCTGGGCCGCATGCCGGTGGGCAGGGTACAGCTGGAAATCGGGCTGCAAAGTTTCAATTCCCGGGTTCTGGAAATCTGCGGAAGGAAAAGCAATCTGGAACGGCTGGAGGATACCATGAGGCTTCTCCGGAAGAGCCGGAATATTCATCTGCATCTCGATCTGATTGCCGGGCTTCCCGGAGAGGATCAGGAGTCCTTCGAAATGTCCTTTAACCGGGCATTTTCCCTGTGGCCGGACATGCTGCAGCTGGGTTTTCTGAAGGTTCTGAAGGGAACCCCCATGGAACAGCTGGCCGGGGAATATGAAATCGTGGCCTCCGCCAGACCACCCTACCAGGTGCTCAGCACAGGAAGCCTCTCATTCAGGGACCTGGAAGAGTTGAGGCGGGTGGAGGCCGGTCTGGAAGGCTGGTATAACCGGAGGCCGGCTCCTCTGGTGATGGAGAAATATGCTGTCCGGTATCCTGCCGGGGCCATGGAACTGTTCCGGACCCTGGGAACCGGGCCCTCGGGAGCCGGACGGGAGGAACGGTTTCGCCGTCTTTATGAGGTGCTTTCCTCCGTGGAGGACAGAGAACAGCTGAAGGAGGATCTGCGGCTGGACTGGGTACGGGGCCAGGAGAAAAAATATGTGCCGGAGTTTCTGGCAGATTCCCGGGAAGACGGTCTCCTGCTTCAGTGTATCCGGGAAGACCGGCTCCCGCAGTCCTGGGCAGAGCGTCTGGCAGGGCTGAACCCAAAATCCCTGTACCGGAGGCTGGGACTGGTCCGGCTGTCCGGTGGCCATCTGGCATTTTTTGACTATGGCAGGAGAACCGGACTGTACGGGGACCCGGATACGATTGTGACCGGTGGGAGGAACTGATGGAACAGAAAATAAGGTCTGCCCTGCTGGTGGGACTGGATACAGGAAGAGACCCTGGATATGAGCGCGGCATGGAAGAACTGGAAAGACTGGCAGAAACCGCCGGGATCCTGGTGCTGGGTATCCTTGTGCAGAAGCGCTCCCGGATGGATGGAGGACACTACCTGGGAACCGGAAAGCGGGAGGAACTGGCTGCCCGGATCCTGGAGG
>JAXGWN010000287.1:0-2871 GCA_040773285.1 Bacillota bacterium | reverse complement strand
CGGCGCACCGGCTCGAGACAGGTCCTTCTATATACGGCGAACAGCGGCTCATAATAGCCGTCCACCAGGGGCACCACGGCGTCGTATCCTTCCGCAAGACCCACCAGGTCCCGGATCAGATCCGCCGGAGCCAGGGGCATATCCACCGGCAAAAAGAAAAACAGATCACCGTCATATTTCCCCCGGGAAAGACAGGCCTCGATACCAGCCAGGGCGCCCCCTTCCGGATCGTTATCAAAGACCAGGGGAATCCCGCAGTCCCGGTAATGGGTTTCCCGGCCCACGGACAGAAGAATGCAGCCGGTGAGGCTGCGGTAGCGGTTTATGGCATGCTCCAGAAAGGTTCCCTCCCCGGCACTGAGCAGGGCCTTGTTCTGTCCCATCCTCCGGCTGCGGCCGCCGGCCAGCACCACGCCGCAGAATGGCACCGTGCTCATTTCTCCGGAAGGCTCAGCCCCAGATGCTCGGCTGCCCTCAGGGTGGCCACCCGGCCCTTGGGAGTTCTGGCCAGGAACCCCTGCTGCATCAGGAATGGCTCATACACATCCTCCACGGTCACCGACTCCTCCCCGATCATGGCAGCCAGGGTATCCAGCCCCGCTGGTCCTCCGGAAAAAGAGGTGATCAGGACGTTCAGCAGCCGGCGGTCGATATCATCCAGTCCGCAGCGGTCCACTTCCAGCATGTCCATGGCCCGGCAGGCCAGGGACTCATCGATGGTTCCGTCTCCCTTCACCTGTGCGATATCCCGGACCCGTTTCAGAAGGCGGTTGGCAATCCGGGGAGTCCCCCGGGAGCGGCCGGCAATGGCCAGGGCTCCCGGCTCATCAATGGCCACCGCCAGAATTCTGGCCGCCCGGCGGATAATCTCACACAGTTCAGCATCCGTATAGTACTCCAGCCGGCTGATCACCCCGAAACGGTCCCTCAGGGGGCTGCTCAGCTGTCCTGCCCTGGTGGTGGCCCCGATCAGGGTGAACCGGGGCAGATCGATCCTCAGAGCCCGGGCGGAAGGTCCTTTTCCGATCATAATATCCAGGGAAAAATCCTCCAGGGCAGGATAAAGAACCTCCTCCACTGAACGGTTCAGCCGGTGGATCTCATCGATGAAAAGTACGTCCCCCTCCTGCAGATTGGTGAGGATGGCCGCCAGATCCCCGGCCCGCTCAATGGCCGGACCGGAGGTGATCTTCAGGTTCACACCCAGTTCCGCCGCCACAATGCCGGCCATGGTGGTCTTCCCCAGCCCCGGAGGGCCGTAAAGAAGAATGTGGTCCATGGCCTCATCCCGCATCCTGGCCGCTTCAATAAAAACGGAAAGATTCTCCTTCAGCTTCTGCTGGCCTATGTACTCCTCCAGAGTCCGGGGGCGCAGGCTTTTTTCAATTTCAAAGTCTTCCTGGCGGTGCTCACCGCCCACCAGTCTGTCCTCCATCATCCGTTACTCCTTTTCTGTCCCAGTTCCTTCAGGGTCATCCGCACCAGAATCCCGGCATCGGATTCATCCAGTTCCCCATGGATCCTGCGGACCACCGGCTCAACTTCCCGCCGGGTATATCCCAGTCCCATCAGGGCCTCCACCGCTTCTGCAGGGCCCCTTCCGCCGGGAACCGGCAGATCTCCCACGGGATCCGGAAGCAGGTCCCGGGGGCTGTCCATGGCCTCCACCAGACTGGTCATTCTGTCCTTCAGTTCCAGAATAATCCTCCGGGCGGTCTTGGGCCCGATGCCGGATACCTCAGACAGCACGTCGGCCCGTTCATTGACAATGGCCAGGATCACCTCATTGCGGGATTTGGCCGACAGAAGGGCCAGGGCCATCTTGGGGCCTACCCCGTTTACATTGATCAGCCAGCGGAACATCTCCAGTTCCTCCTGGGCGGAAAAGCCAAACAGGCTTACCCCGTCCTCCCGGTACTGCTGGTAGGTATGCAGTTCCAGTTCCTCCCCCTGCTCCACGGAGCACAGGAGTCTGGCGGTGACATATACCTCGTACCCCAGGCTTCCGGTATCCAGAACCAGGGTGGTCTCTCCGGCAGCGTAAATGCTGCCCCGTATCATGGCAATCATAGGTCTCCTTCACGTAGGACGGACAGGGTCCCCGCGCTGTGGGCATGACAGATCCCCACAGCCAGGGCATCGGCGGCATCGTCGGGCCGGGGAATATCCCGGAGCCCCAGAATCCGCCGGACCATTTCCTGCACCTGCCTCTTGTCCGCACTGCCGTACCCGGTCACAGCCTGTTTCACCTGCATGGGGGTGTATTCGCCCACCGGCAGCCCGTTCATCTGGGCGGTGAGAAGAACCACTCCCCGGGCCTGTCCCACCGCTATGGCTGTTGTGACATTGGTATTGAAAAAAAGCTGTTCCACAGCCATGGTATCCGGCCGGTACTCCTGCACCAGCCGGGTCAGTTCCTGAAATATGGTGTGCAGCCTGATTGGCTGCGGGGTGTGGGCCGGAGTCCGGATGCATCCGTAGGTCTCCACCCGGAACCGGTTTCCCCGGTAGTCCAGAATGCCGTACCCCAGAATGGCCGTCCCCGGGTCAATTCCAATTATCCGCATACGCCCTCCTTCCCGAACATACATTCGACATCCCGGGAAGGTTTTCCTGCCTCAGGACAGTTCTCCGGCAATCTCCGGAGAAAAATCGAAGTTGCTCCAGGTGTTCTGCACGTCGTCGTTGTCTTCCAGCATGTCCATCATGCGGATCAGTTTCTCCGCCTGCTCCCGGTCCTCTATCATCACCGTATTGGTGGGAACCCGGGCGATTTCCGCGGACTGCACATTCCTGCCCAGGGCTTCCAGTCTTTCCCGGACCTCTTCCAGCAGGGCCGGTTCCGTATACACGGTCAGGGTACCGTCATCG
>JAXGWN010000286.1:0-2873 GCA_040773285.1 Bacillota bacterium | reverse complement strand
TCTGCTTCTGGCAGGTCTGGGAATTGTTTTCAGCGAGCGCGCCGGTATTGTAAACATCGGTGTGGAAGGTATGATGCTGGTGGGTGCCCTGGCCGGAGTCCTGGGTTCCTACTTCTTCGGTTCGGTCTGGATGGGAACCCTGGTGGCCATGATCTGCAGCGGAATTATCGGTCTGCTGTTCGCCTACCTGTCTGTTTCCGTTAAGGCCAACCAGATCGTTATCGGTGCGGCCATCACCATTCTGGGTCTGGGTCTTACAACGTCCTTTGCCAGAACAGTGTTTGGTGTGAACACCGCACCTCCGAAAATTGATTCGTTCAGCCGGATTCAGATTCCGGTGCTGTCGGATATTCCTTATTTGGGAACCGCCTTTTTCCAGTCCAACGCACTGGTGTTCATCGCTGTACTGCTGGTGCCCATTGCCAGCTTCGTGATGTTCAGGACAGACGTCGGTCTGAAGGTCAGGGCTGTGGGAGAGCATCCCAAGGCCTGCGATACCGTTGGAATCAACGTGTATCTGGTCCGCTACCTGACCATCGTATTCAGTGGAATCATGTCCGGTGTGGCGGGAGCCTATGTGTCCATGGGACTCCTGAGTTTCTTCACTGAGAACATGATTGCCGGCCGTGGATTCATGGCCCTGGCAGCAGTGATTTTCGGCAAATACAGACCGGTGGGAGTTCTGGTGGCAGCGCTGGTGTTTGGTGCCGCCGAGGCAGTGCAGTTCCGTCTGCAGGCTGCCGGAACCAGCATTCCTTTCCAGTTCCTGCTGATGCTGCCTTACGTTCTCACTATCCTGGCCCTGGCCGGTTTTGTGGGGAAAGCCAGAAAACCTGCAGCCTCCGCCCGTCCTTACGAGAAAGAGTAGTTCCGGGCAGTTTTACCGGAGGAGTATTCCTGTCCGTATCGGACGGATGAATCCTGTGTCCTGAGTGTCCTTGCTGTTTGACCGAAAAAGCCACAGCGAAAGATCCCCAAAGCCTTCGGCTGGGAGGGAATCGAAGAGGTGTCTGTATGAGAATGATGCGTGTCCTATTGACTGCAGTCCTTCTCGGCGCTCTGATGCTGACCGGCTGCCCGGCCAACATTGGTGGGGGAACGGATCAGCCGGAACCGGCGCCGCTCAAGGTGGCGCTGCTGCTGCCGGGATCCAGGGACGACGGAGGATGGAATGCCGCCGGTTATTATGGGCTTGTGGCTGTGGAAAAACATTTCCCGGCGGAAGTCAGTTTCCAGGAGCAGGTGGATGCCTCCCATATGGAAGAGGCATTCAGAAGATATGCAGATGAAGGCTACGACATCATTTTTGGTCACGGTGCGGAGTTCGGGGAACCGGCGCTGCAGGTGGCTCCAGGATATCCGGATACCCGCTTTCTGATTTGCGGTACGGAACTGTCCATGGAGCCCAACGTGTCCTCCCTACAGATCAGTTATCTCCAGCAGGGTTTCCTGCAGGGGGCGGTTGCAGCGGTCATTACCCGATCGGGAATGGTGGCTGCAGTGGGAGGAACACAGATACCCCCGGTTTCTGAGAATTATCAGGGCTTTCTGGCCGGTATCCGCTATATCAGCGAGACTGATTCTGCGGCCGTCAGAACAAAGCAGGTAATTGCAGATACCTGGGAGGATACCGGCAGGGTGCGGGACATTACACTGGAACTGCTGGAAGAAGGCTATGACGTGATCATGGCCGACGCCAATGGAGCCAGTCAGGGAGTGCATAAGGCCGTGGATGAATGGGCCGGGTATGGGTTTTCCACCGGATCCCAGGCGGAGCAGTTTGATATGGGGAACCATGTGATGCTTTGCGCCACTTCATCCATGTCCCGGGCATACGTCCGGATGGTGGAACACCACCTGGAGGGTGCCGGGGCAGGCAGTTACGTTTTGGGCGTTCCGGAGGGGGTTGTCAGCCTAAGGCTCAACCCGGAATTGGAGGAACAGCTGACGCAGGAGCAGAGATCCCGGATCCTTGCTGTAGCAGAAGCCGTACAGAACGGAAAGATCCGGCCGGAAGATTTCCTAACACACCAAAATCTACAGTGACTTTTTAGTCCAATTTCCTGAGCGCCCGTCTTCGGGCGGGCGCAATCCATTGTGAAGTTAGGAGTGATTGTCGTGGCAAAAATTCTTGGAATCAGTGGAAGCCCCAGAAAAGGGGCAACCGAGTTCGCAGTGAAGGAAGCTCTGGCGGTTGCGGAGCAGATTCCCGGGATTGAGACAGAATACTGGTCCATCCGGGGGAAAAAAATCGGATACTGTGTCCATTGCGATTCCTGTATCAGAAACAAGACCATGTGCATTATAAAAGACGACCTGCAGGAGCTGGAAAAACTCGTTCTGGAGGCTGATGGATTCATTATCGGCTCACCGGTATACGATATGAATATTTCAGCCCAACTGGCGGCTGTTTTCAATAGACTCAGACCAATGTATCTGGTGTACCCGGGGCATCTTCAGAATAGGGTAGGTGCTGCTCTCACCACCGGGGGAACCCGCCATGGGGGACAGGAGATGGCCAACCTGGCCATTATCAACTACTACCTGATGCATGAAATGCTGGTCAGCGGAGGACTGGGAGGCTGCTACAATGGCGGAACAGTCTGGAGCCGGGACAACAAGGCCCAGGGAGCTATGGATGACCAGGTGGGCCTGGATACGGTGAAGCGGTTGGGACTCGGGGTGGCCGAGGCGGTTATGGTAACGGAAATGGGCAGGGAAAAATGGCTGGAAATCAGAAAAGGCCTGCCCGTATTCAGCGATGACAAGTCTCCTCTCCGGGATCACTAACGAAATCTGAATTGGGGGAAAAACCAATGTCTGAAAATATTCTTGAGATGAGAAATATAGTTAAGCAGTTTCCTGGTGTACTG
>JAXGWN010000285.1:0-2889 GCA_040773285.1 Bacillota bacterium | reverse complement strand
TGTGCAGAAGAACCGGATACCGGATTTCCATCATGTGGAGAGCAAATCCCAGACTGCGGGCGATCCTCAGAAGTTCAGCCGGCTCCGTCTCCCGCATGTGGTCGTGGAGCAGTCCCGCCACTCTGGCAGGGGCCGGATCCAGTCCCATTTTACCGGCCATCTGTCCAGCCAGATCGGCCACTCCCATACTGTGCTGACAGCGGCGGGGACTCAGTTCCCGTCCGATGTAACGTTTCAGGGTCTCCTCGGGGGGAAGATACCGGTCAGTCACGATACAACCCTTCCTTCCTGATATACTCCTCCACAGCGGGAGGCAGCAGATAGGTGATGCTCTTATTCTCCCGGATCCTCTTTCGGATCCCCGTGGAAGAAATCTCCAGGGCCGGCACCTGGGTCAGATGAATCCTGCTGCGCAGAGACTCAGGAAGGCTGTCCAGAAAAGCGGACAGTTTGCCGATCTCCGTCCCCGGCCGGGTGGCCGCGATGAAACTGCACAGTCCGGACAGCCGGTCCACTTCCTTCCAGGCCAGGATTTCCAAAATGGCGTCGGCACCGGTGATGAAGAAAAACTGGTGGTTGTCCGGATACAGAGCGTTCATGGCCTTCATGGTGTCATAGGTGTAACTGTATCCCTTCCGTTCCACTTCCATGGGGGAAACCTCGAAACCGGGATTTCCTTCCACCGCCAGCCGGACCATCTCCAGCCGGCTGGCCGCCGGAGTCACCGGCTCGTGTTTTTTATGGGGTGGATCCCCGGAGGGGAGAAATATGATCCTGTCCAGACCGAAATCATCCCGTACGGTTTCTGCCAGTACCAGGTGTCCATAGTGGATGGGATCAAAGGTTCCTCCCATAATTCCGATCCGCCATATCTTTTCTTCCATACCTTCTCCTATGAGCGGATCTGACCGCTTCCGTAGATCACATATTTGTATGTGGTCAGTTCCTTCAGTCCCATGGGTCCCCGGGCATGGAGTTTCTGGGTGCTGATGCCAATTTCTGCCCCGAACCCGAACTGTTCCCCGTCGGTGAACCGGGTGCTGGCATTCACATAAACGGCAGCCGCATCCACACCGGCCAGAAAGGCCCTGGCCCGGCTGTAATTCTCCGTAATTATAACCTCGGAGTGCATGGTCCCGTACCGGGCAATATGGTCCATTGCCTCCTCCTGGGAACCGACCGTTTTCACCGCCAGGATGTAATCCAGAAACTCGGTGGCATAATCCTCCTCAACGGCCGGCACAGCGCCCCGGAGATGCTTCAGGGATTCCGGGCAGGCCCTCAGTTCAACCCGGTCCCCCAGCCGTTTTTCCAGTTCCGGAAGAAAGTCAGGGGCCACAGCACGGTGCACCAGCACCGTCTCCAGGGCATTGCATACCCCGGGCCGGTGGGTTTTTCCGTTGTCCACAATTTCCAGGGCCATATCAAGGTCCGCCTCATCGTCCACATAGGCGTGGCAGTTCCCCACCCCGGTCTCAATCACTGGAACCGAAGAATTCTCCACCACGGACCGGATCAGGCCGGCTCCACCCCGGGGAATCAGTACGTCCAGATATCCGTTCATCCGGTACATGATCTCCACGGCTTCCCGGCCGGTGAAAGGCACCAGGGAAATGGCCCCCTCCGGCATCCCGGCTCCGGTGGCTGCCTCCGAAATGATCCGGGCCAGAACCCCGTTGGAACTGGCCGCCGAGGAACTCCCCCGGAGAATCACTGCGTTTCCGGTTTTCAGGCACAGGCCGGCAGCATCCACAGTTACGTTGGGTCTGGCCTCATAGATCATACCCACCACCCCCAGGGGAACCCGGACCTTCCCGATTTCCATTCCATTGGGCCGGCGGAACATCTCCACAGTCTCTCCCACCGGATCCTTCAGTTCCACCAGCTGGCGGAGTCCGCCGGCCATGCCTTGGATTCTCTGTTCATTCAGTAAAAGGCGGTCCATCAGGGCGGCAGAAAGTCCCTGCTTTTCCCCTTCCTTAAGGTCCTCCCGGTTGGCCAGAAGGATCTCAGGCATACGGGCCTCCAGGGCGTCCGCCATGGCCATCAGAGCCGAATTCTTTTCCATTTCCGACATGCAGGCCAGTTTTCTGGCAGCCTGACGGGCCATGCGGCCCTGCTGGTACATAGTCTCCTTCATGGTATATCCTCCCAGTATCTCAGACCAGTGACAGATTATCCCGGTGAATCACCTCATCGTAATCCTTGTAACCCAGGATCCCGGCAATCTCTCCGGTTTTCTTCCCGGAGATCTTTCTCAGTTCCTTGGACGGATAATTGACGATTCCCCGGGCCAGTTCCACACCATCGTGCCCGACGACGGAAACCACGGCACCCACGTCGAAATTGCCGTTCACCTGGGTAATCCCTATGGGCAGAAGACTCTTCCCCTGATCCACCAGGGCCCTGGCCGCTCCCTCGTCCACCTGCAGTTTTCCTTTGGGCACCGTGGACCAGGCCAGCCAGCATTTCCGCCGTCTCCTGGGGTCCTTAAAGGCTCCAAAAAAGGTCCCGCAGGCTTCCCCGGCCAAAATATCTCCCAGAATATTTTTCGTGGCCCCGTTGGCAATCACCATGGATACACCACTGTTCATAGCAATACGGGCCGCCTGCAGTTTGGTCTGCATACCCCCGGTTCCGAATCCGGAACCTGCCTCACCGGCCAGTGCCATGATCTCCTCGTTGATCTCCGTGATCTCTCCAATGAGGCAGGCCTCCCTGTTGGTCCGGGGATTCATGGTGTACAGACCGTCAATGTCGGACAGAAGCACCAGAAGATCGGCATCCACCAGGGTGGCAACCAGGGCTGCCAGGGTATCGTTATCCCCGAACCGGATTTCATCCACAGCCACCGTATCGTTCTCATTGATGATGGGGATAGCCCCATAC
>JAXGWN010000284.1:0-2896 GCA_040773285.1 Bacillota bacterium | reverse complement strand
TAGGATCTGAATGATCCGGGACAGTTCCTTGTCCCTGCCGATCACCGGGTCCAGCCGGTCCTCCAGGGCCATCCGGGTCAGGTCGGTGGCGTACCGGGACAGCATCTGTCCGGCAGCTCCGTTTTCCGGTTCCCCGGATTCGTCCTCATCGTCATCCAGGTATTCCGGCTCTTCCCGGACTTCCCCCATGGCCTCCCTAAGGTCCTGCAGACTGAAGTCATAGGCCCGCAGTATCTGGGCGGCGATGCCTTCCCCTTCCTCCACAATGGCCCCGAGAAGATGGTACGGCATCACGTATTCATCCTTCAGGTGATTGCGGATCACGTTGGCCCGCTCAATGATCATCTTGGTGCGGGGGGTAAGTCCCACCTCATTCTGGTGGGGATTTCCCTGACCCACCCTGGCCACCACCTCACCCCGGACCTTCTCCAGGGTGATATCCAGGTTATGAAGGGCCGTGACCGCATATCCGGTCTCCTCCCGGAGGATGCCCAGCAGTATGTGTTCCGTTCCTATATAGTTGTGTCCAAGACCCCTGGCCTCCTCCCGGGCATTACTGAGAACCCGTTTGGTGGCATCGGTATATTTATCCATGGCTTTCCTCCTTTTCCTCTCTGTCCTCTGCCCCGGCCAGCAGCACCCGGCGCAGATAGTCTGCCCGGAAGCGGTCCCGGTCCAGGCTGGAGCAGGCCTGTCCGGCCAGAGCTCCCATGTGGCCCGCCTGGATGTCCACAGTCAGGCGGTTCAGCTGGCCCATGGAAAGCGCCATGGGCAGATCCAGTCCAAGACCCGCCCCCAGCCGCAGGCGGCTCAGCACGTCCAGGGCCTCTTCGGAAGGCAGCAGCCGGGCATACTTAAGCGTACCCAGGGCCCGCCAGACCCGGTCGGTCACCAGGTCCCTCTGGTCCCGGATCATATCCTGCCGCACGGTCCGTTCCAGCACCACGGTCTCCCGGGCCAGTTTTTCGGTCCGCTCCACAATATCTTCTTCCGACAGCCCCAGGGTCCGCTGATTGCTCAGCTGATAAAGATCCCCGGCAGCCGCCGTTCCCTCTCCATAGTAGCCCCTAATGGCAAAGCCCTTCCGGGCGATGTCCCGGGCCAGTTCCTCCACCCGGCGGCTCATGGTGAGCGCCGGCAGATGGAGCATTACGGAGGCCCGGAGTCCGGTACCCACGTTGCTGGGGCAGCTGGTCAGGTACCCCCAGCGCTCCGAGAAAGCAAAGGAAAGACCTTCCTCCATTGCCTGGTCCACTCCCCGGACCAGACTGGCCGCCTGGGCCACCCGGAGCCCTCCGGCAAAGCCCTGGATCCGCAGATGGTCCTCCTCGTTGATCATGATGCTGACCGCATCCCCATGTCCCAGGGCCACCGCCCGGCCCCGGCTCATGGCCAGGTGCCGGGGACTGATCAGGTGCTTTTCCAGCAGCAGAACCCGGTCATCCTTATCCAGTTCCTCCATAAAATAATACTCAAATACTCCCGCCTTACGCCGGAAGGTTTCGGAGCGGGTCCAGTCCCGGACCCGGTTGGCCAGAGCGGTCATTTCCGGCTCCTGCATCCGGCCGGGGAACCGCTCCCCCTCCAGATTGCGGGCGGCCCGGACCCGGCTGGACACCACAATATCGGCATCCAGAGGATCCGGTTTCATCCATTCACTGGTCTGTGTGAAATCCCTCATGTTCCATCCCCCGTATCTGATCCCGGACCGCGGCGGCCTCCTCGTAGCGTTCCTCCTCCACCAGCCGGCCGATCTCCTCCCTCAGGCGGGCGATCTCCCGGTCCGTCTCCAGTTTCTCTCTCATTTTTTCAGGCACCCGGCCGCTGTGGTGATCCGCCTTCTGCACGTTGGCAATGATCTGCTCCAGCAGAGGGGCAAACACCTGGTAGCAGCGGGGACATCCCGCCAATCCCTTTTCCCGGATATCCTTCAGGGTGGTGCCGCATTCCGGACACACCGGTCCCGCCACGGTCCCAAAGGGGATCTTCAGGCCAAACTTCTCCGGATGGTTCAGGATCTCATGGATCAGATGGGAACTGTTGATTCCCACTGCCGGAGTTCCCCCCATCTCCTTCTGGTATTCCCGGGCACACACCGGACACAGATTCAGCTGTTCCTGGCCCTGGGAGCTCATCTTCACAATGTGAATGGAAGCATCCCGCTGGTTGCATCGGTCACATTTCATTTTTTTCTCCTATTTCTCCCGGAGAATGGCCAGAATCAGGGCCCGGACCAGATCCATCCGGACCAGATCCCGGTACTGCCGGGTCTGTTCCAGTGCAGAGTTCTTCAGTACGGCCTCCATCAGGCGGCCTTCCCGGGCCGTCAGAACATCTTCCTCCACCAGCCGGCCAATCAGGCCGGAGGCAGCAGTCTCACTGAGTTCCTGCCCCTCACTGTCAGCGATCAGCCGCAGGATGTCGTCCTCCCTGGAAATGGGAAGTTTCACAATTCTCAGGTATCCCCCGCCCCCCCGGCGGCTCTCCACAATGTATCCCCGGGAGGTGGTAAAACGGGTATTGAGGACGTAGTTAATCTGGGAGGGGACACAGGAAAACCGGTAGGACAGATCGGTTCTCTGCAGTTCCACCGTATCGTTTTCGCTCATCTCAATGATCTTCAGGATATATTTTTCAATATCTTCGGCTTTGCTGCCCATGGGCTTCCGCCTCCTTTGACCTATTTTGACTTATACCTTAATGATAGCGGATTCCTCTGCATTGTCAAGATTTTGCCCGGGAAAGCCCATGACCGCTGGATATGACAGGGGATTGTGCTATAACCCGACTTTTACAGTTTAAAATTAGCAATCGCCTGCAACCCTTGTGTTTGCAGGCGATTTTTGTATTCGGCATTCTTCAGAAGTGTAGTGCTTAAAAGGGGTATTGTATCTTT
>JAXGWN010000283.1:0-2903 GCA_040773285.1 Bacillota bacterium | reverse complement strand
TGCCGGAGGACCGGGTACGCCTGATCTCCACCCCCGGCGGCGGCGGATTCGGAGGCAAGGAGGAACCCACTGTGCAGCTGCACTGCGCCCTGGGAACCTTCCTGACCGGACGTCCCGTTAAAATGACCATGACCCGGGAAGAGTCCATCATGGCCAGCACCAAGCGCCATGCTGAATGGCTTCATTACAAGGTGGGAGCCAAAAAGGACGGAACCCTGGTGGCCCTGGAGGCAGAGGTGCTGATCGACACCGGAGCCTACGCTTCCCTGGGCATGCCGGTTACCTTCCGGTCCGGGGTCTGCACGGCCGGCCCCTACAGCATCCCCAACGTAAAAACCGATTCCACCAGTTATTACACCAACAATCCGCCGGGAGGAGCCTTCCGGGGATTCGGCAGCACCCAGGTGGCCTTTGCCTCTGAGGTGATGATGGACCGCCTGGCCCGGGAACTGGGCATGGATCCCTTTGAGCTGAGGCTGAAAAATGCCCTGGCTCCCGGGAAGCAGACCATTACCGGTCAGACCCTGGAGGAAGGGGAGGCCTATATGGAAACCCTGGAGGCCGTCCGGAATGCCCTGGAGAAGGAAAAAGGGAAATATGCTCCTTCCGGACCCGGCAAAAAAATCGGGATCGGGATTGCCGGCTCCTACAAGAACGTGGGACTGGGGACCGGAATTCCCGACAAGGCCGGAGCCATTGTGGAACTGTCCGGCGGACGGGTCAATTTGTATCACGGGGCTGCTGAAATCGGGCAGGGACCGGGAACCGTACTCAGCCAGATTCTGGCCGAGGTGGCAGGAGTTCCCTTTGACCTGATCGACACCATTGAAAACGACTCCCGTCTTTGCCCGGACGGAGAGGAAACCACCGCCTCCCGGCAGACCTACATTTCCGGAAACGCCGTCAAGCTGGCCGCTGAGGAATTCCGGGGAATCCTGGAAGGCCTGATGCAGGAAGCGGGACTGACCCTTCCCTTCATGGCAGACCTGGAAGGGGTCACCGGGGAAAACAGAAAATCCATTTCCTGGCTGGAACTGGAGGACCTGGCAGTGAAAAACCAGGTGGCCCTGAGTGCCGAAGCCCATTATGCGGCTCCCGATACCGTGCCCCTGCCCAAGAACAATACGCCGGCCCCCGGGGATGACCCGGCCAAATACAAGATCCATGCCGCTTACTGCTACGCTGCCCAGGCAGCCATTGTGGAGGTGGATGAGAACACCGGCGCCGTGAAGGTGCTGAAGATCATTGCTGCCAACGATCTGGGTCGTGCCATCAATCCCCTGATGGCCAGAGGCCAGGTGGAAGGCGGGGTGGCCATGGGAGTCGGCTACGGTGTCAGCGAGCAGTTCGTGCTGGATCAGGGCCGTCCCGTCACCGACAATCTGGTGAAAATCGGGGTGCCCAAGATCACCGATATGCCGGAGATCGAAGCCATTCTGGTGGAGAGCCCGGTTCCCACCGGACCTTTTGGGGCCAAGGGAATGGGTGAGCTGCCGGTAAACCCGTCGGCACCTGCCATCTGTAACGCCATCTACGATGCTGTGGGCGTCCGGATCAACAGCCTGCCGGCCACCAAGGATAAGGTGCTGGCCGCCCTGCAGGCCAAAAAATAGGAGGAACTCCATGAATCCTGAGGACCGCAGAAAACTGAGAGTGGATCTGTTGCGTGATCTGTACAACTACTATTTCGACAATGACGGAAAGTTTATGGAGGTACATGCATCCAGGATCGACAGCGAGTTTAAACTGGCCTACCGGTATCTGGTGGACCTGGGATTTATCAGAAGTGAGGAGTTTGAACATCTGGAAGGGAAAGCCTGGCGTCTGACCATAACTGCCAGGGGTATCGATTTTGTGGAAGAAGGAAAGGGCAAGCGGCGGGGGGATTTCCAGTCGTAGGCCTGGCCGCCGGGAAAATTTCCCGGCGGTTTTTTTTCACCCGGGACCGCATGTTTTTTCCGGGATGACAAAAGGATATCCACCGGCAATGAAGAATTATGGATAAGGAAACGGGAAAATAGCAAAAATGCCGGAAACACCCTGCGCAAACAGCGGGAAGATGGTAGAATAACTGGGTGGAACAGACTTCCCGAAATGGAGCAAAGGAGTGCATGGGTTTGGCGAAAATATATAAGGGAATCGGCGTATCCGACGGCTATGTGATCGGAGAGGCATACATTGATAAAAATTCCCAGGTGGAGGTCCTGAAGATCAACATCTCCGGGGACCATTCCGCTGAGGAAGTGGCCCGTTTTCTGGATGCGGTGGAAAAGGCCAAGGAGGAGCAGGAAACTCTGCTGGCCGGACTGAAGGAAAAGGGACGCGACAAAGAGGCAGGGCTTCTGGAGATCCAGATGCGGTTTCTCAACGATCAGGACCTGCTGGATGAGATCAGTGATAAAATTGAAAGCACTCTGTGCAATTCCGAGTACGCCATTGACCGGATTTTTGCAGAGAAAATTGCTGTGTACGAAAACATCGATAACGATTACATGCAGGATCTGGCGGCAGATCTGCGCCGGGTGGGACGGAACCTTCTGAATATTCTGGCTGGCCGCCGGGACTTCGGACAAGATGGCGGCAAGGCAAAAATCATGGTGACGGAGGAACTGCTTCCCGCTATGGTTCTGAATGCCATGGAGTATAACATCCGGGGATTCGTCACGGAAAAAGGGGGGGAGGCCACCCACGCGGCCATTCTGGCCCGGGCCTTTGACATCCCGGTAATCATGGGCATCGAGGGTGCCCGCAGCCGGATCCGGGAGGGGGAGACCCTGGTGCTGGACAGTGGCACCGGAAGCCTGGTGACCCGTATGGATATGTCTGAGGCGGAAAGTTACGCTGAACTGTATCTGGAACGGGAAGGTATGAAGCAGGAACTTCTGAAGATGAGAGAGGAACCG
>JAXGWN010000282.1:0-2914 GCA_040773285.1 Bacillota bacterium | reverse complement strand
TTCCGCCAGCCGCTTGTTCAGGTCGGCCTCCAGCACCAGTTTCATAACGTTCCGCCGGTCCCCCCCGCTGTCAGCCAGGGAAGCCTTATCGCTCAGAACCTCCTCCTGTACCTCCAGAAACATCCGGTACAGCTGTTCCACGGATTCCTCCGGATCCCCGTCCTCCAGAAACAGTTTCAGATCCCCCAGAGCCAGTACGTTCTTCATGTGGTAGATCATAATCAGCAGCATCATCTGCCGGGCATTGTAGCGCTTCTTATCGGGTTTTTCCACCAGCCCGGACTTCACATAATTGTTTACCATGGTCCGGGTCAGCAGCTTTTCCTCCGGCCCGCTTCTGCGGTCCTCCAGCCGGGTCTCCATGAACCGGATCACCTGGTCCATATACAGTTCCACCCCGGGGATATCCCGGGGGTCTATGCTTTCCTGTCCCAGCAGCCTTTCCAGTTGTTCCCTGATTTCCATTTTTCCACCTCACTGCCCTGGATTATACTCCGGAATACTCCTGCAGAAAACCGGGTTTACAGCAGAAGAGTTCCCTGATATCATATGAATATGCCACTACATAGTTTTTGAAACGAGATGGAGGAGTATTATGTTCACATTTATGCGGGAACCCCTGAATTCCCTTACCCATATGGCCGGTCTGATCCTTTCAGCACTGGGCCTGATCGTTCTGCTCAGCCGGGCGGGAGGCGCCACCGCACTGGCTGCCGCCCTGATCTTCGGTCTGGGTCTGATGGGCCTGTACGGCGCCTCCACCGTCTATCACTGGGTACAGGGCCCCCCGGCCGTGGTGGCCCGGCTGCGGATGCTGGATCACATCATGATCTACATCCTGATTGCCGCCACCTACACACCGGTCTGCCTGATTCCCCTGCGGCACAGTGGAGGAATTCCCCTTCTGATCACCATCTGGTCCCTGGCCCTGGGGGGCAGCATCCTGAAGGTATTGTGGAAGAAAGCTCCCCGGCTGGTTTATACCGGTCTTTACCTGGGACTGGGCTGGGCAGCGGTGGTGGTGATCCGGCCTCTGGCACTGGCCCTTCCCATGGCAGCCGTTGTCCTCCTGATTGCCGGAGGTCTGGCCTACAGCGCCGGTGCCGTCATCTATGGACTGAAACCGGCCCGGATGAAACTGGGGCCCTTCCGGTACCATGAAATCTTTCACCTGTTCATACTGCTGGGAAGCCTTCTGCACTTCCTGATGATCTGGCAATACGTTCTTTAATCAGGGCCCGGAGATTCTCCGGGCTTTTTAACGGTCAAAAAAGATGTTCTTGGATGTGGCGGACAGGGGGATGGCATATACTGCCACCACGCCGTCTCCCAGCACCTTATCGGCCAGAGCCGTCTTGCCGGCAGAAAAAAATACCCGGTTGTCCACCCGGTCCGATGAGGCCACCGACACGGCAGACCCAACGGCAATCCCCAGATCCGCCATGCTGTGGGCACAGATTCCTCCGGCCTCCAGACAGGCAGAGCAGTCCGGGAATCCGCAGTATCCGCAGAAACTGAGATTTCTGGGAATGTTCTTCACCCCGATCAGCACCACAGCCTCTGCCAGCAGCAGGTTTTCCGCGTCCCGGTGGAAAAAGCCCAGCTGCTGCTCCTGTCCGTGCCGCTCCATGGCTCCGGCCAGGGCCATTCTGTCCTCACCGGTCAGCACCGCCGTCACAATGGCATCGGTTCCCCGGGCCTTGGGGGCGGTTCTGGCGGCCGTACACATTCTGCGGGCGGTTCCAAGAACCCCTTCCCTCTCCATTATCTCTCCATCAAAAAACATATCCTATTCCTCCCGATTTCCGAATCTGTCCCGGTATACCCGGTCCCACATAAGCGTTTTCCGTTCCTGGGGCTCCCGGTTCTTTGCCGGATAACCCAGGGCCACGATCACCGCCGGCTCCAGGCTCTCCGGGATGGCCAGTGCTTCCCGGACCACCTGTGCCGAAGGAACCGCCGCCTCCCGGTCGGCAAACCGCAGCCGGATCTGGATCCAGCAGGACCCCAGTCCCAGTTCCTCCGCCAAAAGCTGCACGTAGGCTGCCGTATTGGCGCAGTCCTCCACCCACACATCGGAGCGCTCCGGGTCCGCCAGAAGCACCAGTCCTGCCGGTGCATCCTTAAGAAAAGCCGATCCCACGGCCTTGGATCCGGAGAGTCTTTCCAGGATTACCGGGTCCTCCACCAGGATGAAATGGCAGGGCTTCAGATTCCTGGAGGTAGGTGCCAGCAAAGCTCCCTCCAGCAGCACCTTCAGAACAGCGGGGTCCACCAGTCTTTTTTCAAAATTCCGGCAGCTTCTTCGCCTCTGAATCGTTTCTGACAGCATAGTGTCCTCCTTATCCCCGGCGCATCTGCCGGAAAAGAAAAAACTGCACCCTGACCGGATGCAGAGTATCAGACCGCTCCGCCGGACCGGAGACTCCCGGCGGCGTTCTTTCCGGCGGCCAGTCCCTCCCGGTACAGTTCCTCCATCCGGCCGGTATCCCGTTCCAGCCGGCCCACTGGTATTTCTCCCGAGGGGCGGATCACCAGGGCTCTTCCGGCCCGCTCCAGTTCCTCCAGCTGATCCAGCTGATGGTTGTACACCAGATGGCGGCGGGAAAGGGCTCCGGTAATGCCCGGCAGCTTTCTGTACCAGAGTCTGGTGGCGGGCCCGGGTAAATGGGGCTTCTTCCGGTAACCGGCGGGCCGGGTCAGCACCACCACCAGAAACTCCGCCCCCTGCTGCAGGGCCCTTTCCCAGGGAATCGGGTCGCTGAGACCTCCATCCATATGGGGAGCCCCCTCAAGAATCACTGGCCGGGCCAGAAACGGCAGGCTGCAGGAGGCCCGGAGAATTTCCAGCATCGTCTGCGGATCCCGCCGGTGATCCCAGAATACCGGCAGGCCGGTCAGACCATCGGTGGTG
>JAXGWN010000281.1:0-2920 GCA_040773285.1 Bacillota bacterium | reverse complement strand
TGAGTGGCAACCTGGAGAGCGGATGAAGAGCCTGCGGCGGCTGACCCGGTGGTCATCAGCCTGGTGCATGTGCCGGAAACTCGGAGAAGGTTCCGGTTAGAGAGGTGTCCGGCTTATACACGAATCCTGTTTCTGCCGGAATTCTTCGACTCATACAGTTTTTTGTCTGCCCGGTCAATGAACTCCGTAATGGTCTCACACTCATAGGCGGCCAGCCCCCCGGATATGGTCACCTGAATTCCTTCCCGGAAGGGATGGGCTTCTATGGATGCCCGGATTCTCTCACAGACGGTCCGGGCATTTTCAATACCGGTATTGGGGAAGATGGCCAGGAATTCCTCCCCACCATAGCGCCCCACGAAGTCCAGCCCCCGGATATTGTCCGAGATCACGGAGGCAATTTCTTTAAGCACATAATCTCCCGTCACATGGCCATAGGTATCGTTCAGGTTCTTGAAATGGTCTATATCGAACATGGCGATACTGAGGGGAGTCCGGCAGTTCCCGGTCTGCTCCATGCGGAGGGCAAGTTCTTCCATAATGGCGCTGCGGTTCCGGATCCCGGTCAGTGAGTCTGTCCTGGACTCCGCCTCAAGGATCCGGTTTTCCTTCCGCATGCGGTCCTCCTGTTCCTTCTGGTCCGTGATGTCAAAGACAATTCCGGCAGCGAACAGAGGTTTTCCGGCATCGTCCCGCTGGGTCATTTTGCCCCGGTCATAGAACCACTTCCAGGAACCGTCTTTGGCCTGGATCCGGTACTCGCATTCATAGACTTCTTTGAGTCCTGCCATATTATCCCGCATGGCCTGCATGGTGGGCTCCAGATCATCGGGATGAACCCGGTCAGTGAAGAACCGGTAACTGACCGGCTCCTCAATCTCTTCCATCCGGAATCCCAGACACTCCACCTTCAGGGGGTTAAAAACCACATTCCCGGTGACAATATTAAAATACCAGTGCCCGAGGTTTCCGGCCCAGGCATAATCCAGCCGGTCCTCCCGGATTTTCTCCGCCAGGAGTTCCCGGTTCAGCATCTCCAGTTCCTGGATGCGTTCCAACAGTTCCTCTTTTGTTTTTTGCCGGTAATCCATGCTGCACCCGACCTTTCCGATATGAAATCTGAAAAGTGAATGTGCTGATTCAAGTGGTACGTATACGAAAACCGGATCATCCGAAGTTCCCTGTGGTCTTCAGACCCATTGTATGGATATTTCACCATACGCCGGATTTCTCCTGCCGGGGATAAAATTCCGTGAAGAGCCGGCTGCCTGTATCCGGCAGAAAATAATGAGAAATAGAGTATTACGGTCGATTTCAAAGGAAAATCCACAGCCAATGGAGAATAATACTTAAATATTGCCCCAAACGGGGCAGGCCGGGGCTCCGGCCTGAATCAGAACAGAGAAAAGGATGGGACTATGGGAAACAGGACAGAGACTGCCGGCCGTTCCCTTATGGGGAATCAGATGAACCAGGAAAATCCGTTTGAGGGGTTAAACGGGAAAATGCCATACTATCCCATGACAGACAGTCAGCTGGGTGTTTATCTGGCCTGCTCGGCAAGTCCCGGGGAGACCATGTATAACATTCCGCTGGCTTTTTTCATGCCCGGACATCTGCAGGTGGACCGGGACCGCTTTGTGGCGTCCGTCAGAAAAGCAGTGGACAGTTTTCCTGCATTGATGGCGGTGGCCGGCTACCGGGATGACAAACCGGTAATGATCTCCGGGGGCAGTTTCCCCGTTGAGGTCCCGGTGGTTTCCGTATCTCCGGACGCACTGGAAGAAGCCAGACAGGAATTTATCCGCCCCTTCAGTCTGGAGGAGGGACCGCTTTTCCGTTTTGCCATCCTGGATACCGGGGACGGATTCTGCTTTTGTATGGATATTCACCATCTGGTGACCGATGGCTCCTCGGTGGGAATTTTTCTGAGACAGATCGCACTGAATTATGAGGGAGAGGAAGAGATCCGGGAGGAGACGGATGTCTTTACCCTGGCGGCCTATGAAGAGAAATTTGCCGGATCTCCCGGTTATGAGGCCAGCCGGACGCATTTTGGATCCATACTGTCCGGAACCGAAACTGACTCCAATCTGCTTCCTGACTCCGGACTCTCCGGCCGGGGAGAAAACGGTCCGGCCGGGCGGCTCAGGATCCATTACACACCCCAAAACTCCTCCGGACGGCTGGAAGGATTTCTGCGGGAGCATGGGCTTAAGGAAAATGCCCTGTTCCTGGGGGCCTTTTCCTACTGTCTGGCCAAGTTCACCGGCCAGGAGGAAGCCCTGTTCTGTACGGCCAATCACGGAAGGTTCCACAGTTCCCTTATGAATACCGTAGGTATGCTGGTAAAAACCCTGCCGGTACACGCCAGCATCTGTGAGGATGAAACCGCTGCAGATTTTCTGGGCAGGCTCCAGAAGGAGTTTCACCGGTCCCTGAAACTGCAGGGCTATCCGTTCGGTGAAATGGTCCGCAACTTTGGAATCCGTCCGGATATTCTGTTTGTCTACCAGAGCAGCATGCTGAACAGTATGGAACTGGCCGGCCACAGGATTCCCCTGGAAGTACTGGAGACAGGCAGCAGTCTGTCCAATCTTTCCCTGATGGTATTCCGCAGGGACGGGGAATTTGAACTGGCCTTCGGGTACCGGAAGGATCTGTACCGGGAATCCACAATCCGCCGCTTTGCCGCCATGATGACCCGGGTCCTGGACGCCTTTTGTGACAACCCTCTCCTGAAGGATATACCCCTGGTTTCCGAAGGGGATGTCCGGCTGAGACAGTCGTTTCACGACAACCGGCTGGACTATGACCGGAACCTCACAGTGGTGGACCTTTTCCGGCAGCAGGCTGCCCGGACCCCGGATCATCCGGCAGTGGTCTGTGACCAGCGGTCTCTTACCTATGGGGAACTGGA
>JAXGWN010000280.1:0-2930 GCA_040773285.1 Bacillota bacterium | reverse complement strand
TCTTTCTGGTCTTGGCGCCACGGGCCGGTTTTCCCCAGGGGGTAACCGGATGTTTTCTTCCGATGGGAGAACGTCCCTCTCCACCACCATGAGGGTGGTCGTTGGGGTTCATTACAACACCACGGACGCTGGGACGGATTCCCAGCCATCTGGAACGGCCGGCTTTACCAATTGTGATATTCTCATGGCTCAGATTCCCCACCTGGCCCACTGTGGCCCGGCATCTCTGATGGACCATCCGCACTTCACCGGAAGGAAGTCTGACCTGGGCGTAAGCACCCTCTTTGGCCATAAGCTGCGCCACGGCGCCGGCTGTTCTGACAAGCTGACCGCCTTTGCCTTCCTTCAGTTCGATGTTGTGGATCAGGGTACCCACCGGAATGTTGCTCAGCGGCAGGCAGTTGCCTGGCTTGATGTCGGCATCGGGTCCGGAATACACAACAGTGCCCACAGAAATACCGGCAGGTGCCAGAATATATCTCTTTTCACCATCTGCATAATGCAAAAGGGCGATGTTGGCCGTTCTGTTGGGATCGTATTCGATGCTGGCCACCTTGGCCGGCACACTGTCCTTGGTTCTCTTGAAGTCAATGATTCTGTACTGTCTTTTATGGCCACCGCCTCTGTGTCTGACGGTGATTCTTCCCTGGTTGTTGCGCCCGGACTGCTTCGATAAAGGAGCCAGAAGCGACTTTTCCGGTTTCGTTGCAGTAATCTCCTCGAAAGTCGATACTGTCATCTGACGGATACCAGGAGAAGTAGGTTTAAATTTTTTCACTGCCATTGGATTTTCCTCCTTACTCTGATATCTTACAGCCCTTCAAACAGCTCAATTTTGCTGCCGGCTTTCAACTGGACAATGGCCTTTTTCCGGTCCGAGGTTCTCCCCACGAAGCGGCCCTGTCTTCTCACTTTTCCTCTCACCTTGATGGTGTTTACCTTTACCACTTCCACTTTGAACTGTTTCTGCACCGCGTTCTTGATCTCGATCTTGTTGGCGGCAGGATTCACGTAGAAGGTGTATTTGTTATCTTCCATCAGGCCCAGTGCTTTCTCCGTAATCACCGGTCTGATAAGAACGTCCTGAGGATTACGCATTCCCGAGCACCTCCTCAATTTTTTTCACGGCATCCTGGGTTATCACCAGGGTGTCGGCATTGATCACGTCATATACGTTCAGTGAGCCGGCAATGGATGTCTCCACCTTGGGAATGTTGCTGGCGGAACGGATCACGTTTGCATTGGATTCCGCAGTAACCACCAGGGTCTTCTTGTCGACCTTCAGGTTGGCCAGAATCCGGATCATGTCCTTGGTTTTGGGTGCATCCAGCACCAGTTGATCCAACACGATCAGGTTTTCAGTGGCCAGCTTGTCGGAAAGAACCGACTCCATTGCCAGTCTTCTGATTTTCTTGGGTAAGGTATAGGAATAATCCCTGGGCTTGGGACCGAAGGCTATTCCACCTTTTCTCCAGACGGGGTTTCTGCTGCTTCCCACTCTGGCACGTCCGGTACCCTTCTGTCTCCAGGGCTTTTTGCCGCCTCCGGATACTTCTGCTCTGGTTTTTGTTGAGGAAGTACCCTGCCGTTTATTGGCCTGCAGCATCACAATCACGTTGTGAACTGTGGCCTCGTTGAATTCCTGTGCGAATATGTCGTCATTCAGTTCAATCTCGCCGACCTGCTCGCCCTGAATATTCAAAACAGCTGTTTTTGCCATGTTTTTCTCCCCCTTTCTCTCGGATTATCTTGCTTTCACGGCGCTCTTCACCGTTACCAGACCTTTGTTGGCCCCGGGAATTGCACCTTTCACAAGAATAACATTTTTATCCACGTCAACTTTGGCGATGGTAAGGTTCTGCACGGTCACTCTGTTTCCGCCCATTCGTCCCGGCAGAGGTCTGCCTTTGAATACACGGGCCGGTCCCATGGGACCCAGTGAACCTACGCCACGGTGGTACTTGGAACCGTGGGCCATGGGTCCACGATGGAATCCATGCCGTTTGATGTTCCCCTGGAACCCTTTTCCTTTGCTGGTTCCAACCACATCCACCATTTCACCATCGGCGAAAATATCCAGGGTGATCGCCTGTCCGATCTCATAACCGGATGCGTCATCCACTCTGAACTCTCTGAGATACCGGGTGGGTTTCACCCCGGCTTTCCCAAAATGCCCCTTGGCCGGCTTGTTGACGTTCTTTTCCTTTACAGGAGAGAAACCAACCTGAATGGCATTATAGCCGTCGTTTTCCTTGGTTTTGATTTGTGTCACGTAACAGGGACCTGCTTCGATCACTGTCACAGGAACAACCTTTCCATCCTGGAAGATTCTGGTCATTCCAATTTTCTTGCCCAAAATCCCTTTAGACATACTTTTGCACCTCCATATCTTTCCCAGCCGTCTGCCTAAAGCTTGATCTCAATATCCACGCCGGAAGGCAGATCGATTCTCATCAGGGAATCTACCGTCTTCGGTGTAGGCTGGATAATGTCGATCAGTCTTTTGTGAGTTCTCATCTCGAACTGCTCACGGGAATCCTTATTCACGTGGGGAGATCTTAGAATCGTAAAGATGTTCTTCTCCGTCGGCAGCGGTACAGGACCGGATACGGATGCTCCGGTGCTTTTGGCAGTCTCAACGATTTTTTGCGCGCTCTGATCCAGCAGTCTGTGATCGAACGCCTTCAGTCTGATTCTGATTTTCTCTTGAGCCATTTCTTTCTTCCTCCTTCGCCCGAATTCAATGCGGACATACTCAGCGGAAAAACCCGGCTGTACCATACGGCCGGCAACCTCCCGCCTCATCGCACATCATATGAGTCACAGGTCTATATACATGCAAGAGTCAGTGGCAGATCGAATCTGCCACCGACTTTGCACAAGACTCACAACAGAAATATTATACTACTCTTCGATTGAGGATACAACCC
>JAXGWN010000279.1:0-2948 GCA_040773285.1 Bacillota bacterium | reverse complement strand
GGTCCGGTGATGTCCCCATCCAGAATTCCCACCTTCAGGCCCCGGCGGGCCATGGCGGAGGCCATGAGGCCGGTCACCAGGGATTTCCCCACTCCTCCCTTGCCGCTTACCACTCCGATAATCCGTTTCACCCGGGTGGAGGGCAGGGGCCCCTTCGGGGGCTCCGGCATGGTCTGGGGCTCTGTCCTTGAACTGCAGCTGGCGCTGCAGCTGCTGCAGGCACTGTTGCAGTTATCAGCATTCTGAGTCATCTGTATTCTCCTTGTCTTCCTGCTTTCTGCCGCCTCTGCGGCGGCAGCAGCCGCATCCTGTCTCATTCTGGGGATCCTGGCACAATTGGAAGTTCCCACCCTCAATCTGCAGAATCATACCATTGACCAGAGCGGTGGCTACTTTTCGCCTGGCTTCCACATAGATCCTCTGTACAGTGGTTCTGGCCACGTTCATCCGCCGGGCACATTCCTCCTGCATCAGACCTTCTAAATCCATCAGCCGGATGGTCTCATATTCCTCCACCGTCATCAGAATCCGTTCCCTGCGGCCATGAGGACCGGTCAGGGGACCAAAAAGATTGGTTTCCGGCAGGGAGCAGACCCTTCTGTGTTTTACCGGTCTTGGCATTTTTTCCCCTCCGGGCATACACCGCATTTATTGACATATGCCTTATTTCTTTTCATTATACCGGAGCATTTTACTATGTCAAGGCGCCTTCTCCAGAAGCCTTTCCGGGCCCCAACTATGGTATAATGAGAACGCCTGAATGCATCTGTTTCCATAATTTTGGAGGTATATCCGTGGATAATGAATTCAAATCCCAGGCTCTTGAAGCCAACCTGCAGGAAACCCGCCATGACTCCATCGAGATTCCGCAGTCCCACCGCTGGTTTCTGGATCTGTCGAAGGATTACTGGGGCATCCATAAACGGACCGAAGAGTTCGTTGAGGAATACAATCACAAGTTCGTCAACTATGGTTTCATTCTGGAGTGCCTGCACAATATCAGTCTGAATGACCTATGGTTCTACAACAGCATCCCCGAATCCGAGGAGGCCTTTCTTTTTCTGACCGGAGTCTTCTCTGATCTCACTGAAATGGAACTGGATGACCGCCTCTCTGAGCAGCTGATGAAGACTCTTTTCAAGTTTACTGACCGGATGCTTAAGGAGGGAAATCCCAGTCCCCGGGTTCTGAATCAGCTGGCCGCACTGATCGCTCTGGGTCTGGAAAAGGACCAGGACATCTATCTGCGCAATGCCGGCTACTTCAAGACCTATCTCCCAAGAATGGCCGCTCTCCCGGAATTCCAGGAAGAGGTTTTCCGGCTGACCCGTCTGGTTCTGGAAAAGAGTCTTGAATACTGGGAAACCACCAGCAGGGCAGAAGAATGGCTGGAGAGCAAGGATCCCGCCTTCCAGGAGAAGTACCGGGACCGGATCCCCGGAATCGGCACGGAGTTTTTCTCCGCGATCCGGCAGCAGATCGCTGATTCTGATTCCTGGGAAACCCTGGTGGACACCCTGTTTTTCAACGACATCGCCAACCATTTCCGCCATTTCTCCGATGAATTTGAACTCCCGGTGGAAAAAATCCAATATCTTTTCTACGTGATGCACCTGCCTGGGATGCTGCCTCTGAAGAATCATCTTCTCTACGATATGAACCGGCTGCTGAGGGATGCACTGGCCGGCCTCAGTTACGAAGAGCGGTTTTCCTTTACGGATCTTGTGTTTGATCTGTTTTCCGAATTCCGCCAGGAACACGCCGGAACCATCCTGGAGTGTCTTCTGACCCTGGGACGGGAAATCGTAAACATCAACGAGATCAAACTGATTTCCTATTTCAACAAAAAACTGATCTCCTTCGGCTTCATACCCCCAGGGGATCTCACCATCTCCGAGGACTGGCAGACGCGGGTTAATGACAATCATGTGAAGAACATCCGGGTATGGCTGGAACTGATTGAGACCAGCCCCAACAATTTCAAGAAACTGCTTTCTGCCCTGGTGGTGAATCTGAAACTGGGGGGCATCTTTATTTCAGATACTGATCTGTTTCAGCGGGATGTCACCCGCCTTCTCAATGCGGACATCACCCCGGTATACAAACAGATCAAACAGCTGGCCCGTTTCTTTCCGGTCTATTTCCGGGAAATCGGAGCTGAAGGAAAGCTCCGGGAGGCCTCCACTGCCCTGGATGAACTGAGCCGCCGTAAGGACCGTCTGATCCACTTTCTCCGGAAACAGATCCATTCGGAGAGCAACAACACTCACATTGAACTGATCCGCAATGTGGCCCGCTACTGGCTGACCGGAGACCTGGAACCCCTGAGCCTGAAACTGCCGGAAGATGTGATCGAGACGGCCCGCCGCCACCGGGACTATTTCACCGGGGTCCATACCCTGATGACGGATGCCTCCGGCTTTTTCGGAAAGGATCATCTGGGAATTCTTCTGTTGCCGGAAAAGGAACTGTCTGACTACGTGGACCGTCATCCCCTCAACAACCGGCGGGACAAGAAGCGGGTAATCCATCTGCACCAGATCCATGCCCTCCTGATGGAAAAGTATTCCCTGGAGGCCACGGACATAGTGGGGATCCTGTCTTCCAGCCGTTTTTTCACAGCCGCGGAGATGCAGGAACTAAAGGCTCTTCTGGAAGGAAACGATCCGGTGGCCGCCCTGCAGAATGTTTTCTCCCTGATGGCCAGACTGAAGGAGGTAATTCTGGACCCTCAGGAATCCCAGGCACTGGAGAGCATCTACTACAAGAGGCATATCGCCATCGGGATACCCTCCATGTACGGTCAGTACTCCGAACCCAAATTCGAGGCTCTGGGACTCATGTACCGGCTGGAAAAGGTGGCCTCCCGCCTGATGGAGGACGTGTTAAGCGGTCTGAAACTGGAATACGTCACCGCCAAGACCCTGAATAACATTTATCAGGTTCTC
>JAXGWN010000278.1:0-2964 GCA_040773285.1 Bacillota bacterium | reverse complement strand
GTACCCATTCTTACCGGTCTGGATACCTCGGTGGCGCTGTTCAGCGCAGGGGTGGGAACCCTGCTGTTTCACTGGACCACCAAAGGGAAGGTGCCGGTGTTTCTGGGATCCAGTTTTGCCTTTATTCCCGTAATCATTGCGGTGCGGGATGGTTTTGGAGGCGATCTGCGGTATGCCCAGGGAGGCATTATGGTGGCCGGTGCCGTCTATGTGCTCCTGAGCCTGGTGGTCCGGACGGTGGGCGCCGAGAAGGTGGTCCGCTTCTTCCCTTCCCAGGTGGTGGGACCCATGATCATGGTGATCGGTCTCAACCTGATCCCGGTGGCCGTGGATATGGCCCTGCAGGGAACCATTCTGGCGGCGGTGACTCTGGGGACTGCACTGGCCATCCACTTTCTGGGCAAGGGATTTTTCCGTCAGATGGCCATTGTTACTGCGGTGGCGGTGGGATATCTGGCTGCCGGCGTGACCGGGGCCCTGGATACTGCTGCCATGGATGCCGCTGTCTGGCTGGGAATGCCGGCCTTCAGCATGCCCCGTTTTGATCTGGCCGCCATCCTGGTGATTGCTCCGGTGGTTCTGGCGGTCACTATGGAGCATATCGGCGACATCACCACCAACGGAGCGGTGGTGGGCAAAAATTTCCTGAAGGATCCCGGTCTTGACCGGACCCTGCTGGGAGACGGACTGGCCACCATGTTTGCAGGACTGGTGGGAGGACCGGCCAATACCACCTACGGTGAAAATACAGGCCTGCTGGCCATAACCAAGAACTATGACCCGTCTATCCTGCGGCTTACTGCTGCCATTGCCATCGTACTGGGCCTGGTGGGAAAGGTGGGGGGCTTCCTGAGAACCATTCCGGTCCCCGTCATGGGAGGAATTTCCCTGATGCTGTTTGCCATGATTGCCCTGATCGGAGTGAAAACCATCCGGGACAGCCGGATTGCCTTCGATCTGAGAAATCTGGTGATAATGGGAACCATTCTGGTGCTGGGACTGGGAGGCAATCTGGGACTCAACCTGTCCATCGGCCTGACAGACCAGGTCAGTCTTTCCGGCCTGAGTCTGGCTGCTCTGGTGGGTGTGGTTCTGAATCAGGTACTGTACGGCTTTCAGTCCTTCCGGGGTTAACCGCCGGGACGGATCAATTGAAACAATAATAAAATGTGGGGTTCAGCATCTGCTGAACCCCACATTTATGAATCAGGAAAGTTTCCGGAGCAGTCTTTCCAGTTTTTCCCGAACCTGATCCCTGTCCCGGTATTCCCTGGGAATCCGGCGGATTTCCTGATTCAGGAAGTCCCAGTACGCTGAGGTCATGGAACTTTCACTGACGGCGAACAACACGTAAGGGGGCTGGTTTCTGGTGATCAGGACCCCCCGGTCCTCCCGGCAGTAGATGGTGAGGTTCTCCCGGTCCGGTTGTTCCTGGAGAAATATCTGGTAGCCGGGAAACTGTTTCAGCAGTGAAAGGACCCGCTTCAGATGCATTCTGAACTCTTCCGGGGAGTAGAATACCGGTTCCCCCACCTGCAGGCTTCCGGCTGCCAGCATGACCTGGCCGCCAAGAACCGTTTCCGCATCCGGCAGGGGAATCACTTCGGTTACACTGTGGGTCAACAGAAGCCGCTCCAGGGTTAAGGCCCTGGCCTCCTGTGCTTTGAGGTGCTCATCCCGGCTTCCGGGCACAGGGAGCCGCGAGGTAAGGGACATGAGCACTTCTGCCGGTATGGTGAGGGTGGAAAAACTTCCGGACCGGATAATGCAGTGGGCCGGTTCGCTTTCGAATTCCTCCATAACTGCCTGAAAATCATTTGCCTGTTCCCGGGTAAAGATATGTATAAGGGGGCGGCACAGAGCCAGATACCGGGAGAACTCCTCTTCCAGGGATACCAGAATCCCGGGATCCTCCAGCAGCATATTCACTGTGGTTTCCTTCTGGCTCTCCACACAGTCGGAGGTGACGGCAGCGCAGCCGGGAGCCAGAAACAGAGTCCGGCGGTAAACCCCGTCCCGGTGTTTGGGATAATAGTATGGCTCAATGGAGCCGGTCATGTAGAGGGGAAGCCACTGGGAAATTGCAGCCATCATCTCGTCCAGGGAGCGGTTCACCGTATGAATGATCCGGATCCGGTGACCAGAGGCAATTACCCGGGTCATCAGGGCGGCCCATCTTTTCAGAAATGCCGTGTCGCCGGTCATCCAGTCCATGTCCTCCTCGCTGAAGAGGCTTAGAGTTACCGGCTTCTTCAGGGTAAGAACTTTCTGCAGAAAGGTAAGGGTGGCTGCCTGCTTTCCCGGCCATCCGTAGAAGGCCTGGCCCCGGAAATCCTGGCCGGAGGGGATGGCGGCGGTGTCCGGCAGTTCCTCGGGAGGGGCTGCCGGGCGGGGAAACAGTGACAGACCGTCCACAAAACGGCGGACCGACTGCTGCCCTCCGGAACGCTGTCCGGAAAGCCAGGACTCCAGCAGAGCTTCCAGTTCACCCTCCTGCCCGGTGATGCGGCTCAGGGGAATTCCTGCTGCCTCACAGAAAGAGGCTTTCTGGTATTCCTGGGTGAGGTGACGGGAGAAAAAAGAGGCAAACAAAGAGATGTAGTTTTCATTGCGGGAAGGCTTACGGGCTCCACTGCGCAGTCTGCTGATGAACGAATTGTCCAGACTGGCAGAACGGGCCAGCTGGCTGTTGGTTACCGCTGCGATCCGCATGAGAAAATCCAGTTTTTCATGAAACTGCATGTACATCACCTCGGCAAAAGCATATCGGATTCCCAGGAGAGCGTCAATGGAATTTTCCATTGACCGGTATGGGATCCGGGACGTTGGAGTAAAGTTTAAGTAGGCAAAGGTGGTAAAAAAGAGGGAAGAGGTCGAAGACCCCTTCCCAATATCACATCGTTCCTGTAGTTTGTTAAGTGCTTAGCAAAACAAACGGGGGTGATGTGATATGGAAAGTGTAGT
>JAXGWN010000277.1:0-2974 GCA_040773285.1 Bacillota bacterium | reverse complement strand
CGGTTCTTCCCCGGCTTCCGGCTCCTCCGGAGTCTCTCCGGCAGGATCCGGCTGAACGTCCGGGGCCGCCCCGTCATCAGGGGTTCCTGCCGGGGCACATCCGGCCAAAGGGGCCAGAACCAGCCCAAGAAGCAGAAGACAGATAAGCCATCTGAATTTTTTCATAATACTCCTCCCTCACTTCCCAGCTGCCGCCATCCGGCAGCCTTTACCCCTGTATACGGGCTGTTCTTCCGGATTGTTCCAACAAAAAAGCCCCGGAAGCCGGGGCGCTTGCTTATTCCAGTCCCACCAGAGTGAGGTTCTGTCCTTTCAGATACCGGATCATCTCCGGGAGAGCCTCCAGGGTCTGCCGGCTCTCATGGAGCAGAATTATGGTTCCCGAATTCTCTCTTTCCATCACCGAATCCAGGATCTGCCGGGCATTTTTACGGTCCCAGTCCCTGGTATCCAGATTCCATAACACCACTTTCATTCCCAGTTCCCCGGCGGTCTCCAGCACCTGGGTGTTCTGGGCTCCATAAGGAGGCCGGAAAAGCACCGGTGCCTTACCGGTCAGTTCCTCAAACAGGGCCATCATCCTCCGGTGTTCCCCCAGACCGGCTTCCCGGCTGAGTCCGGTAAAGTCCGGGTGCCCATAGGAATGGTGTCCCAGGGAGTGCACGGACTCTCCCATAATCCGTACAGTATCGGGATGTTTTTCCATGTTTCTTCCAATCAGGAAAAAGGTGCCGGCCACCTGTTCTTCCTCCAGAACCCGGGCAATCTCCAGAGTGTACTGTGAGGGGCCATCGTCAAAGGTAAGGGCCACCATCCCCTCCGGCACCGAACGGTGCAGGGCCTTGTCCGGGGAAAGAACTGTCCCGTCCGGAAGCAGGGGCTGAGCGTTCACCGGAAGTTCCTGTGGCTCTTCCATGGCGACAGAACCGGGAACCAGGGTCTGGACAGGCACTTCCCTCCCTATGGACGGAGTGGTCCCCGGCGCCAGCATCAGGAAAAAGACGAGGAAAGCGGCCACGCCGGCCAGAGGCCGGAACCAGCCGGGCATGCCGGGGATGTACCCTTTCCGGGCGTCCTTCCCTTCAGAGAGTTCCCCGGCGGTTCCACCGCTTCTTTCCGGATGAAGTCTTTCTTCCAGTACCTGGCTGGAAGCAGGATCCTTCAGCCAGGAAAGATACCCCAAAAATTCCCGGGAACACCGGAAGTGCCTACGGACGGTTTCGTCATCCCGGATACCCACCAGCAGTGCGGCAGTTCCACCGGTCTGTTCATCCTGAAACCCCCGGAAGGACAGACGGAACCGGAACCCCCCGTACTCATCCAGCACCAGCCGGAGATTTCCGGCTGTGAAGGGGTCCGTCTTAATGGTAAAATCCAGCTGCCGGTCTCCGGTCAGCAGGGTCAGATCCAGCACAGGATCCGCTGCCTCCTGACGGACGCCGCGGACCAGGCAGGTACGGCCGGATGGGATATCCTGCATGCAATCACCTCTTTTCCGGCTCCGGGGCCGGATACACTCAGTTCAGGGGAAGACCTGTGGCCGGATCCATCTGGGGAATGGCGGTCTCCTCTTTGACCGGTTCTTCCGGGGAATCCGGCTTTCCTGTGCTCTCCGCCTTTTCGCTGCTTTCCGGAGTACTGTTCTGGGTCTTAACCTCCGGTTCCATACCCGGGACAGGGTCCATCATGGAAAGATTTCCGGTCATACGGCTGGTGAACTCCCGGATGGTCTTCAGAAGCTCCTCTTTCTCGTCCTGTACCTTGCGGATCTGCTCGGTCAGCTGGCGGTTCTCCACGGCCTTATCCCGGACCACATCCCGGATAATATTGTACTGCTTCATATACTCTGTCTTGAAGGTCTCAAACTCGGCGCTCATCTGCTTATACTTATCCTGTTCCCGCTCCAGCTGCCGCCTGATTTCCTCCTCCCGGGCCAGGGATTCCCTCTGATGCTCCCGGAAATCCTCCACCAGCTGGTCGTAATTGAGTTTCTGTACGGCCAGGGCTTCCCGCAGTTTTTCGGTTTCCTGATTTCTTTCGTTTCTCTCCGCCTGCAGCCGGTCCACTTCCCGTTTCAGTGTATCGTACTCGGTTTTCTTGCCGGCCAGTTCCACCTCCTGATTGTGGATCAGACGCTCCTTGAACTGGCGGTCCTTCAGGATGTTAATGACCGCCCATTCGATGTCCAGGGTCAGCTTGTCCTTATCCCCCTGGGGAAATCCCGGGGCAGCCACCGGCTCCTTCTTTTCCAGAGCGGTCTCCTCCACCGGCACTGACACCGGTGGTGTCTCCGCCGGGGGTGCTTTTTGGCCAGCAGGAGGCTCCCCCACAGCAGGAGCCACAGGTTCTCCTTCACTGACCGGGGCAGCCGAAGCAGGTGCGGTATTTACCTCTTCTGCCGGGACGACCACCGGTTCCTCCGGAACCGCAGTTTTCATGTTCCCCCTCAGCATGTCCCGGATGCTGCTCAGCGACCGGGCACCGGCATTTTTCTCCTGGTTATCCATCTGGTTTTTCCCTCCTGAACGAACTGTCCCGCAAAACGGGACTCCTTTAATACATATACATCGGCGGTCCGGCCGGGGCTGTTAAGGCTGTCCCCGGATTTTCCCGGGGTTGTCTAGGGAACAGAGACTGTGTTACCCTACATCCATGAACCGGAGGTGATACAAATGGACATCATAAACTGCCCCTGGTGTGGAGGACCTCTGGAAACCGGGGTGATCCACGGGGACCGCTACAGCATTAAATGGATTCCGGAAGAAAAGGATCCGGGAGCGCTTCTTACCTGGTTCGCCCGGGGAATCCGTCTGACCCGTCCCTTTGTGGAAAACAAAGTGGAAGCCCTCCACTGCGACCGCTGCCGGCGCCTGATCATCGATACCGGGGATAAGCCGGACAGCCGCAACAGAAAATTCTGGTTCCGACGGGGCTAATTCTGTTTCAGCCAGTCTTCCAGTTTCTCCTGGTGATG
>JAXGWN010000276.1:0-2978 GCA_040773285.1 Bacillota bacterium | reverse complement strand
TCCGGGACGGATCTGGAGTCTGGATCTCCATTTTTGGAACCCCACTTGGCAAACCAAGCTCCTTCCGGCAGATGATTTCAAGGAAGGACTTCACCGGAACGACCACTACAAGAGAGTTTACACAAAACTATTGACACTCCCGAGAGGTTGTATATACTTCGCCCGTGGAGATACTGAGAGAAGTATGCAGGGAAGGGCTTTCGGGGTTACTGAAAGCAGATAAATCTGATAGGATAATAGGACGAAAAGGAAACGGAAGAGATCAGTGAAAGAAATGGAAACGATAAAAAATCTGAAAGCGCGGGTCCGCCGGAATGGAACCGCAGGGGTGTTGCTGAAAATTCTGGTGGCTCTGGCTGCCTTTTATCTGCTGCTGGCGCTGGCCTTTCAGGCAGTGGAGTCGCTGGAGAACCGTCAGGTACTGACCCGGGCAGCCGCAGATCAGCACCGGGCCCTGGACCGGGCAGAGGAGATCCTGAAAAATACCTACCAGCTGTATGGGGGAGACCTGGATTTTCTCATCCATTCCCGTCCCCTGATGGAACTGGCAGACCGGGGCGATGAAATTCTGCCGGAAACTGCAGAAACCATGCTGAACAATTACCGCCAGCACCGCAGGTCCATCCGGGGTGTGACACTCACCGGTGCGGATGGAAGGGTACTGTATCGTCAGGTGGACGGTCCTGCCCTGGAAAAACTGTGGCCTGCAGGAGGCATCACCGGCCGGCAGTATCTGGGCTGGTGGCCCAGAGTGCTGACAGACGGGGACGAAAGTCAGGTGACACTGATGGTGACGGCTCCCCTGCTGGACAGCGGGGATTCGGTGCGGGGACACCTGAGCCTGATCGCCGACGCCGGTCCGGTTCCCGGACTGGGAAGCGGCCTGGAGGATCCGGATAATCCGGTGGAGTATCTGACCCGGGACAACCGGTTTCTCCACACGGGACTCTCCCTGAATGAAGTATACCCGGAACTGAGCCGGAAGGATCTCCAGGGACCGGGAGGGGTGGTCCAACGGGGGGGTTGGATGATTTCCTTCAGGGAAGCCCTGCTGCCGGAACCCTTTCAGACCACGGAGTCTCTGACCCTGCTGGTCTCCGGGGATGAGGTCCCGGCAATCCGTGCGGGGCAACTGCTGACTCTGGACGGCATGAAACTTCTTTTCTACGTTGTGGGAGCCCTGTTTCTGACGGTGCTGATCCTGAACGGGGAAATGATCCGCAGGGACCGCAGAAGGGCTGATGTGGCCACCCTGATCGCAGAAAGTGCCCGGGATGCAGTGATCATTACTGACCCCCAGACCAACATCACTTACGCCAATGATATGTTTTACCAGATCACCGGCTTCCGGCCGGAGGAGGTGCTGGGGGAAAAACCCAGCCGTTTCAAGTCCGGGCGCCATGACAGGGAGTTTTACGATGACATGTGGAGATCCCTGGAGGAGACAGGTGCCTGGCATGGGGAGGTGTGGGATAAGAAGAAAAATGGGGTTCTGTACCTGAAGGATCTCACCATTCTCACCCAGCGGGACCCCCGCAGTGGCAAAGTGAGAAATTACGTGGGGGTATTCAGCGACCTGACGGCCCAGTGGGAGATGAAAAAGGATCTGGAGATCCTGCGGAATTACGATGAGACCACCGTTCTTCCCAAGCAGAGACTGTTCGAGGATCTGCTGGCCGACACCCTGGCCGAAGATCCTTCTTATCTGGCAGTCCTCAATCTGAAGATCACCAATCTGGACATCCTGACGGCCCGGTATGAGGAGAAACTGGGGAACCGGATTGTGGGGGTGTTCGCTGAGTTGCTGACGGCCCTGGCCGGAGGAAACGACGTGGTGGCCCGGTTTTCCCGGGATGAGTTTGTGTTGCTGGTGAAGGGAGGTACCGGGCGCGATACCGATAGGCTGCTGGAAAGAATCCGGGAGAACCTGATTCTGGAAGCCAGACAGACCCGTCTGGTCTTTAAGGTGGCTGTGGGCGTTGCCGTGTATCCTGAGCATGGCACCACACCCCAGGAACTGCTCCGTCATGCCGGTCTGGCCAAGGAGTACGCCGGCCGCAATGAAAATTTCTGCCGGGTTACCTACGAACCCCTGATCCGGGAGGAACTGCTGAAGAAGATGGAGCTGGAGGATCTGCTGGAAAATGCCCTGGCCAGACAGGAGATGGAACTGTATTTCCAGGCACAGGTGAACTCCCACAGCGGAAACATCACCGGGGAGGAGTCCCTGCTGCGCTGGAACAGCGGACGGTACGGATTCATTCCTCCGGACCAGTTCATTCCCCTGGCCGAGGAAAGCGGCCAGATCCGCAGTATTGGATCCTGGGTTCTGGAAGAGGCAATCCGTCATCTGGCCCTGTGGGAGCCCCTGCTGCCGGATGACTTCCGTCTGTCGGTAAATCTGTCTTCCCAGCAGCTGACCGACCCCAATTTCACCGGGAACCTCTTAAGGATTCTGCGGGAATATGGGGTGAGCCCCCGGCGACTGGAACTGGAACTGACGGAAACCGTGATGGTCAATGAGAAGGACTACATCAACGAGGAGTTTTCCCGGCTCCGCCGGGAAGGGATCAGTGTGTCCATCGACGATTTTGGAACAGGGTTTTCCTCTCTCAGTTATCTGAAAGGACTGAAACTGGACAAACTGAAGATAGACCGCAGCTTCATCCGGGATGTGCCCGATAAGGATGATGGCAGCATTGCTGCTCTGATTGTGGACATCGGGAAGACACTGGGTCTCAGTATTGTGGCCGAAGGGGTGGAAACACGGGATCAGGTGCTGTTTCTGAACCGGGTGGGATGTGAAGTGATTCAGGGATATTTCTATGCCCGGCCGGTGCCGGGGGATCAGTTTGAAAATACCTGGCTGAAGAAAGAAGACTGATCCGCCGGCAGGAAACCGTTGTGCCGGCGGAGAATTCACCCTGCATCCGACAGAAAGGCAGGGATGGACATGACAACTCTTCTGAAACACTTTC
>JAXGWN010000275.1:0-2978 GCA_040773285.1 Bacillota bacterium | reverse complement strand
GGAAGATAGTCCGGAGCCGTTCTTGGCTTTTTCCCGGACAGCAGACCAATGACCCCGATCAGCAGAATATAAGTTCCGGTGTATCCCAGATCCCCCACGGAGGGATAAGGAAGTTCCGTATGGGATAACAGGGTGTAGGAAAACCAGAAAAGCTGGCCCGCAGTCCAGCTGAAAAGAGCCAGGGATGTCCCCAGCAGGGCATTTGTACCTTTCCATTTCCGGTAAATCTGAATCAGAAGTATGGCAAAAAATGCCCCCGCCATCAGTTGAATGATTTCTCCCAGAAAGATCAGTCTTCCCCGGTCCTGTAGGAGGAGTACGGAACCAAGAACATAGATGGCCCCCCACAGCAGGCATATGATCAATGCAATCTGTAGGATGTCACGTTCCTGACGGATAATTGTCTCCTGTGACTGTTCAGCTCCCATCCCTTACTGTCTCCTGGCCAGATCTTCCAGCATCTTCGTATGCTTTGAAAGAAAATCTGCGGCCAGACTCAGGGCATCATTATACCTTTCGTACCATTTCGATACTTCCAGCATCTTAATCTGTAGCCCAGATGTGGCTTCTTCCGTCAGCCGCTTCAGGCTGTCTGAAAGATTGGTGTAATCCGCTTCCGATACCCGGACTCCACCGTCAGAGGTCTCCCCCTGAACTGCGATCCCGTATTTCTCCAGAGCAGTTTTAAGGCTGTCGGGAATGGTCCGGTACCCATCGCTCCCCGGCAGCATGTTTCTCAGCTGGAAGGCCATGTTTTTCATTTCCGCAAGGTCTTCATTCAGTTTCTCAACCTCCGCCAACATGTCATCCGCCTGTGTTTTTGCTTCCCTTGCATCCGCCATTGCCAATTCGCTGTTTATCTGGTACACATCCGGAGGTTCGGATCCCGGGAAAGCCGGAATCTCCAGCCCCAGTGCGGTCCCACTGAGACTGCCGGACTGGATTCCCATTCCCAGGACCACCCCGATTCCCAGGGATAAAAGACAGGAAAGGGCAAAAGCCAGTTTGGTTTTTCTGAATGTTCCGACCATATGAGCACCGCCTCTTCAAAGTATAGGATACCGGCAGCGGAGACTGCCATTTATATCATTATATTCCGCTCAGTGCGTATTGCCAACACATTCTGCGGCTGGCAGCAGGGACCAGGCTTCCCCGGCGGTGCCGCTTTCCTGCGTCTCAGGATATCCCTGGGAAGGCCCATCATAGACCAGCCGATGTCTGAAATAGAAAAAACTGGAGGAATGCATATGCAGGGACAGCATCTCTGTATGTGGATGGTTAAGGGACGTGGCCGGTTCCATACCCATTCCGAATCCGGGGGCGGTCCCCCCAATATAGACACAGGAATAGTTAAGGGTCATCTCATCCAGAAGTCCCTGCCGGAGCAGACTGTGACAATAGGACGGGGATTCCACCATGGCGCTGCGGATTCCCATGGCCCTGGTCACCCGGAGAATGGCCGGGGAATCGGTCATGGATCCCTGTCCGGTGACAATAACCGGAATCCCCTTCTCCCGGTTCTCATGAAAAAGCCGGGACACCTCTTCCGGATCCACCTCCCGGGAAGATTCATAGGGGCCCACCACAAAATACTCCCGGTTCATCTTTTCCCGGATCACCTCCAGCCCTGCCGGTGAAGTACAGATCATGATCACCGGCTGATCATCGAACATAGTATCTTCAAATCTGAGATCCGTTCCATCCAGTGACATGATGATCACCCAGGGCACCGGGTCCTTCCCGGCGGCCACCCGGGCATCCTCCAGCCCCTGATCAAAAATACAGATCACTCCATCGGGTTCCTTGTGCATGGTCCCTGCTCCGGCAAATATGGCATCCGCGCTGGCCCGCATCAGGTTCAGCACCCAGAAATCGGCCATGGCACCATCCGGATCCATACGGTTAGCCTGAGCCACCAGGGGGCCGGCCGGATTGTCTCCGAAGGCAATCTTCCCGTCCACCGAGGTCACAAAGGAGGCCGTTGTATAGGTCCGGTCCTCCGGACATGCCGGAAACCGCAGTTCCCCAAACACCTCCCTGGCCTCCGGTGACTGGACTCCCGCCACCGGAAATCCGGCCACATCCGGATGCTCAAAAAGACAGGTCAGACGGATCCGGTCATACTCATAAGAAATTTTCGGAAATGAACTCATGGTATGCACCTACCTGTACTGAGAAACTTTGTAAAACTGATTCTCATTATGAAATTCCCCCACCAGCCGGAAATCCCCGGAGCCGAACCTCTTCCCGAAGGCTGCATCGGTATCCATCAGAACCTGAGGATCAATTGCTTTCCAGGCATCGAAGTCCTCCCAGAAAATTACACTCAGCACCTGGCCGGGAACCGTATCGCTGACCCAGACCTCTTTGCCGGCAAACCCCAGATACTGCTCCAGCGTGCCGGTCCACAGTTCATGATCCAAACGGATGAACTCCTCCACCCGCTGTGGGTTTACCTCAAACAGCAGCTGCTCCACTGCCACCGGTTTATCAAAGATTTCCAGTTTCATACTTCCATCCTCTTCCCGCCGGTCACGCCGACTTTTTTAATTGATCTTATAAATTGAGTTCATCATACCAGATTATTATCCGAAATACAGCCTCCGGTTTTTCCCCAAATCAGTGTTGGTGCCAGGCTCCTTCTGTGTTACAATCAGGGCAGTTGAATGTATGACGGCGATGGAGTTCGCCGAAAATGTTGTCCTGCAACTGATGACTCCTGCCCCCGGGCAGGAGTCTTTGTTTTTGGAAAGGAGTCCCTATGGCCCTCAGTCTCTCCCTGATCCTTCTGCTGGGAATGGTCAGCAACCGTCTTTTTGAACAACTGAATCTTCCAGGCCTCCTGGGAATGCTGCTGACCGGCGTTCTGCTGGGCCCTTACGGCTTCGATCTCCTGAGTCCGGATCTCCTGGCGGTCTCCGGAGATCTCCGCCTGATCGCCCTGATCATCATCCTGCTGCGGGCCGGTCTTGGTCTTG
>JAXGWN010000274.1:0-3001 GCA_040773285.1 Bacillota bacterium | reverse complement strand
GGAGACCTCTGAGACCCTGAATGGCTATGGAATTCCGGAAGTCCAGGAAGGGGACGCCCTGACCATGGAGGAGGACGCCGGGCGGCTTCTGGCGGTCTGCCTGCTGGTGGAGGGACCCCTGCAGTATTATTCTTCCCGTACCGGCTTTTCCGGCTTCATCCGGGATCTGAAGAAGAATCCGGCCGGTATGCAGGAGGTGTTTTCCCTGTATACTCACAGGCTGATTCAGGCTGTCCTCCGTTCAGACTGTCCGGTGTCCGCTCTGGTGGTGGGAGACGATATGGCCGGGTCCTCAGGGCTTATGTACAGCCCCGGGATGCTGGAAAACCTTTATTATCCCCGGCTGGAGGAAATGGTCTCTTCCTGGAAGGATCTGCCGGTGGTATTTCACAGCGACGGGGACATCAGTGCGGTGCTGGGAGATCTTTCGGCCTGCCATATCGCAGGGATCCATTCCCTGGAAAGAGTGGGAAATATGGACCCGGACCGGCTGGCCAGCCGGTTTCCGGATCTCTTCTTCTGGGGTGGAATCTCCCGGGAGAGCCTGGTGGAAGACCGGCAGAGGCTGCTGAGGGAGATGGATCAGCTGGCGTGCCGGCGCAGGGACGGGCTTCTTCTTCTGGCCGGGTCCTGTACGGGAATTCTGGACGGACATATGGACCCGGAACTTCTGCGGCTGGCCGGCCGGTTTCCCCCGGGGCCTTTTCAGAGACTGTAAACTGGGGGTATAATATTTCCATAGAAATCGGGAGGTACTTACATGGAACATTGCAGCGGGAATATTGAAAAAATACTGGTGAGCCCGGAAGAGATTGAAAAGAGAGTCCGGGAACTGGGCCAGGAGATAACTGAGGCTTATCAGGGAAAGAAACTGGTGATAGCCTGCATTCTCCGGGGCTCCCTGGTGTTTACGGCCGACCTGATCCGGCATATTGACCGACCCCTGATCCTGGACACCATGGTGATTTCCAGTTATGGGGCCAGCACCAAATCCTCCGGGGTGGTGAAGATCAATAAGGACCTGGAGACCGATATCGACGGGAAACATGTGCTGATCGTGGAGGACATTGTGGATACCGGGCTTACCATCAATTATCTGATGAAACTGCTGGGGGCCAGAAACCCGGCGTCAGTGAAGGTGTGCTCTTTCCTGGATAAGCCGTCCCGGCGGGAGATGGAGGCAACCATCGATTTCACGGGGTTTGTGATTCCCGATGAATTTGTAATCGGGTATGGACTTGATTTTATCCAGGAGTACCGCAACTATCCGGCTGTGGCAGTGCTGAAGCCGGACGTATATTAAGGAGGACCGATGAATCCAAGGGATGAACTGGTCCTGGTGCTGGATTTCGGGGGACAGTATAATCAGCTGATCGCCCGGCGGGTCCGGGAAGCCAGGGTGTATTGCGAAATGGTGCCGTATTTCACCCCCCTGGAGGAGATCCGGGCAAAAAACCCCAAGGGGATTATTTTTTCCGGTGGACCTTCCTCCGTGTATGGTGAGGGTGCTCCCCGGGTGGACCCCGGCATCTATGAACTGGGAATACCCATTCTGGGAATCTGCTACGGGATGCAGCTGATTGCCCGGGATCTGGGGGGCACAGTGGAGAAAGCCACCAGCACCCGGGAGTATGGACGGACGGAGCTGACCCTTCTTTCCGAGGACGCCCTGATGCGGGACCTGCCGGAGACCCGGCAGTGCTGGATGAGCCATGGGGATTTCATCTCCAGGGCACCGGAGGATTTCCAGGTTACTTCCCGGAGCGCCATGAGTCCGGTAACCTCCATGTCCCAGGGGGAGAAAAAGATTTACGGGGTGCAGTTTCATCCGGAGGTGCGGCATACGCCCTTTGGCCAGGACATGCTGGTCCGGTTTCTGGAGGATGTCTGCGGTCTTTCCCGCAGCTGGACCATGAGTTCCTTCATTGAGGAGGAAGTGGCCAGGATCCGGGAGACCGTGGGGGACAGAAAAGTTCTGTGTGCCCTGTCCGGCGGGGTGGACTCCGCTGTGGCTGCCCTGCTGGTGAACCGGGCGATCCGGGACAATCTGACCTGCGTGTTCGTGGATCACGGACTGCTGAGGAAGGATGAGGCGGAGCAGGTGGAGGAGACCTTCGGTGGGAAGTTCGGTCTGAATCTGATCTGCGTGGACGCCAGAAAGCGGTTTATGGACCGGCTGGCCGGGGTATCCGACCCGGAGGCCAAACGGAAGATCATCGGGGAGGAATTTATCCGGGTCTTCGAGGAGGAGTCCTGCCGGCTGGGGGACATGGATTTCCTGGTGCAGGGAACCCTGTATTCCGATGTGATTGAAAGCGGAACCGAGACGGCAGCCACCATTAAGAGTCACCACAATGTGGGGGGACTTCCGGAAGACATGAAGTTCTCCCTGATTGAACCCCTGAGGACCCTCTTTAAGGATGAGGTCCGACTGGTGGGAGAGGAACTGGGAATGCCCCGGGAGATTGTCTGGCGACAGCCCTTTCCGGGTCCGGGCCTGGGGGTCCGGGTTCTGGGGGAAGTCACCCCGGAAAAACTGGAGATTCTCCGGGAGGCAGACCATATCGTCACCTCCGAGATTGCAGCCGCCGGTCTGGAACGGGAGGTCTGGCAGTACTTTGCCGTACTCCCGGACATGCGCAGCGTAGGGGTTATGGGGGACGAGCGGACCTATGCCTATACGGTGATCGTCCGGGCCGTGACCAGTGCGGACGCCATGACCGCGGACTGTGCCCACCTGCCTTACGAACTGCTGGGCCGGATTTCCTCACGGATTGTCAATGAGGTGCCCCACATCAACCGGGTGGCCTACGACATCACCAGCAAGCCACCGGCCACCATTGAATGGGAATAGTAGTCAAAAACCCTGAGACCATTGATATAACGTGGTTTCAGGGTTTGCTTTTTGCTGACCGTACTAAAAGCGTACTACGGGTGCTTTTTTAATTATTCATTTGGACTATCTGGTTTATTCATTTGATCCAAGCGATTGGCGACCTCG
>JAXGWN010000273.1:0-3007 GCA_040773285.1 Bacillota bacterium | reverse complement strand
GTTCCGGGACGACGTGGTGGGCGTTTCCATGCCCACGGAGGAAGTGGTGGCCAACGCCCCTGAGGCGGAGGACGGACAGTTTAAAGTACCCAAAATCATGTAGTGAGGAGATTGCAATGAAGTTTCATGAAATGACGGCCCATGAACTCCGTGGGCTTCTGGAAAAAAGGGAAGTGAGTTCCCTGGATCTGACGGAACATTTTCTGTCCCATATCGGGTCAGTGGAGCCTCTGGTGGCCTCCTATGTCACTGTGACCCCGGAGGAGGCCAGGGCGGCTGCCCGGGCATCGGACGAACGCAGGGCCAGGGGAGAGTCTCTGGGACCCCTGGACGGGATTCCCATGGGAATCAAGGACAACATTTCCACCCGGGGTGTCCGGACCACCTGCAGCGCCAAAATGCTGGAAAACTATGTGCCCCCTTATGACGCCGGAGTCATGGAACGCCTGAATGGTGCCGGGGGGGTCATGCTGGGAAAACTGAACATGGATGAGTTCGCCATGGGTTCGTCCACGGAAAATTCCCGGTTTTTCCCCACCAGAAATCCCTGGGATCTCTCCCGGGTTCCCGGAGGATCCTCCGGAGGTCCCTCAGCTGCCGTGGCCGCCGGAGAGGCAGTGTTTTCCCTGGGCTCCGATACCGGGGGCAGCATCCGGCAGCCGGCCAGCCTGTGCGGGGTGGTGGGACTTAAGCCCACCTACGGACGGGTGAGCCGCTACGGGCTGGTGGCCTTTGCCTCCTCCCTGGACCAGATCGGTCCCTTCACCCGGGATGTGGAGGATGCGGCCCTGGTGATGGAGGCCATTTCCGGTCATGATCACCGGGATTCCACCTCGGCCCCGGTGGAGGTTCCTTCCTACAGCAGTTTCCTCAGTCGGGATGTGAAGGGACTGCGGATCGGGGTGCCCCGGGAGTATTTCGGGGAGGGTCTGGATCAGAACACCAAGGACCTGGTCCGTCAGGCCATCCGGAAGTATGAGGAACTGGGAGCAGTTGTGGAGGAGTGTTCCATGCCCCACACCTCTTACGCCCTGGCCGCCTATTATATCATTGCCCCGGCGGAGTGCTCCTCCAACCTGGCCCGCTTCGATGGGGTCCGTTACGGTTACCGGGACCATGAGGCCTGTGACGTGGTGGAAATGTTCATGAAGACCCGGGCGGAGGGTTTTGGCCATGAGGTGAAAAAGCGGATCATGCTGGGCACCTATGCCCTGTCTTCCGGCTATTACGACGCCTATTATCTGAAGGCCCTGAAGGTGCGGACCCTGATCAAGCAGGATTTCGACCGGGCCTTTGAGAAATACGACGTTCTTCTGACCCCCACCGCCACCTCCGTGGCCTTCCGGTTCGGAGAAAAAACCGACGATCCCTTAAGCATGTATCTGTCGGATATCTGTACGGTGACCATCAATCTGGCCGGGGTGCCGGCGGTGAGCATTCCCTGCGGGTTTGATCAGGGGATGCCGGTGGGGATGCAGCTGATTGCCCGTCCCTTCGATGAGGGGACCCTGCTGCGGGCCGCCCATGCCTATGAGCAGGCCACGGACCACCATACCCGGCGGCCGGTTCTGGAGGTGAGCAAATGAGCAAATACTACGAGACAGTGATCGGTCTTGAGGTGCACGTGGAACTGAAGACCAGAACCAAGATATTCTGCTCCTGCTCCACGGAGTTTGGGGGAGACCCCAATACCCGGGTGTGTCCGGTGTGCCTGGGGCTTCCCGGGGTGCTGCCGGTGCTGAACCGTCAGGTGGTGGAGTACGGAATCCGCACAGGGCTGGCCCTGAGCGCCACAGTTAACCAGTACAACAAGTTCGACCGGAAAAACTACTATTATCCTGATCTGTCCAAGAATTTCCAGACCTCCCAGTTTGACATGCCCATCTGTGTAAGTGGATCCCTGGAGATCACCCTGGAAGACGGAACGAAGAAAACCATCGGGATCACCAGAGCCCATATGGAGGAGGATGCCGGCAAACTGGTGCACTCCGGGGATACCATTACCTGCTCGGACAGTTCCCTGGTGGACTACAACCGGGTGGGGGTTCCTCTGCTGGAGATCGTTTCGGAGCCGGACATCCGGTCCTCCGAGGAGGCCCGGGCATACGTGGAGGAGCTCCGTAAGATCCTCCAGTACATTGGGGTATCCGACTGCAAAATGCAGGAGGGATCCCTGCGGGTGGACGCCAATGTATCGGTCCGTCCGGTGGGACAGAAGGAATTCGGCACCAGAACAGAAACCAAAAATATGAACTCCTTCCGGGCCCTGCAGCGGGCCATTGACTATGAGGTTCAGCGGCAGATCGAGGCCATTGAGTCCGGTGAGGAGATTGTACAGGAGACCCGCACCTGGGACGAGGGTCGGGGGATTACCCTCAGCATGCGCTCCAAGGAGGAGGCCCACGACTACCGGTATTTCCCGGAACCGGACCTGGCTCCCATTGTCATCGGGGACGACTGGATTGACAGTGTCCGCCGGGAGCTGCCGGAACTGCCGGCGGCCCGCCGCCAGCGGCTGGTGGAAACAGATGGCCTGCCGGAGTATGACGCCATGGTTCTCACCGATACCCTGGCCATGGCCAGCCTTTACGATGAGGTGAACCGGGAGGTTCAGGACCCCAAGGCGGTCTCCAACCTCCTGATGGGGGATTTCTCCAAGGCCCTCAACGAGGAGGCCATCACGGCGGAGGAGTGCCCGGTCAGTGCCTCTCAGCTGGCCCAGCTGCTGAAACTGATGAAGGACGGAACCATCAGCGGGAAGATCGCCAAGACCGTGATTCCGGAGATGGTGAAAACCGGACGGGATCCGGGAACCATCGTCGAGGAAAAGGGTCTGGTGCAGATCAGCGATACCGGCTTCATCGAAGAAGTGGTGGACCGGGTGATCGCCGCCAATCCCCAGTCGGTGGAGGATTTCCGGGGAGGAAAAGACAAGGCTCTTGGCTTCCTGGTGGGACAGATCATGAAGGAAACCAGAGGGAAAGCCAATCCCGGAATGGTCAACCAG
>JAXGWN010000272.1:0-3011 GCA_040773285.1 Bacillota bacterium | reverse complement strand
GATCGTCAACCCGGAAGTGAGAAAGACCTTTATTCTCCGCTCCCGGATCATTCAGGCCATCCGCAGTTACCTGGAGGAAAGGGATTTCCTGGAAGTGGAAACCCCCATTCTCCATACCATTGCCGGCGGGGCGGCAGCCCGGCCGTTTATAACCCACCACAACGCCCTGGACATGGTTCTTTATATTCGGATCGCCCTGGAGCTGCATCTGAAACGGCTGCTGGTGGGTGGCATTGACCGGGTCTACGAGATCGGGCGGGTGTTCCGCAACGAGGGTCTCAGCACCCGGCATAATCCGGAGTTCACCCTGCTGGAGCTGTACCAGGCCTACGGGGACCTCTCCGACATGATGGACATCACCGAGGGAATGATCAGCACGGTCTGCCGGAAGGTGCTGGGCACCACCCGGGTTCCCTATGGGGAAGAGGAACTGGAGTTTGCCGCTCCCTGGCCCCGGTATACCATGCTGGAGGCGGTCCGGGATCTGGGAGGGCTGGATTTCTCCGCCATTTCCGGAGACGAGGCGGCCCGGGCGGCGGTGAGACAAAAGGGAGTCCATGTGGAGGAGGACGCATCCTGGGGGATCTGCCTCAATGAAGCCTTTGAGGAACTGGTGGAGCCCCAGCTGATGCAGCCCACCTTTATCTATGACTATCCCCTGGAGATCTCCCCTCTGGCCAAGGAGATTCCCGGCCGGCCGGGGATGGTGTTCCGGTTTGAGGCGTTTGCGGCCCGCCGGGAACTGGCCAACGCCTTTTCGGAACTGAACGATCCCCAGGATCAGCGGGAGCGTTTCCTGGGCCAGGTGGAAGCCAAGGCCTCCGGGGACGAGGAGGCCCATCCCATGGATGAGGACTTCATCCGGGCTCTGGAGTACGGGATGCCCCCGGCTGGCGGCCTGGGCATCGGCATCGACCGTCTGGTGATGCTGCTGACCAATTCCGCATCCATCCGGGACGTGCTTTTGTATCCCACCATGAAGGAAAAGGACGAGTAGATTCCAATGGGAACTCCGGCGGTGCCGGAGTTCCCATTTTGTGGTATTCTGGACAAAAAGGAAGGGACCTGTATGGATGAACCGATGAACGTGCTGGTCACCGGCGGCAGCCGGGGGATCGGCCGGGCTGTGGTGAGCCTGCTGGCCGCCCGGGGCTGCCGGGTGGCATTCACCTATGAGAAGGACCATCCGGCAGCCGAGAGTCTCTGCGGGGCCGGGGAGGATATCCTCAGTTTCTGTACCGACGCCGGGGATTTTGAGGCGGCTGCCCGGGTGGTGGGGGACCTGGAGGCGCGCTGGGGAAGAATCGACGGGACGGTCCTCAATGCCGGGGTTTCCTGGCAGGGACTCTTTACGGATATGGAGCCCGGGCAGTGGCAGAGAATTCTCTCGGTGAACCTGGAGGGGGTCCTCAATTACGCCCACGCGCTGGTGCCGGGCTTTGTACGGCAAAAAAAGGGCTCCCTTGTGGCGGTGTCCAGTATCTGGGGCCGCCGGGGAGCCTCCTGCGAAAGCGTATATGCCGCCTCCAAGGGTGCCGTGGAGGCGTTTGTCCGTTCCCTGTCCCGGGAACTGGGTCCCTCGGGGATCCGGGTCAACGGGGTGCGGCCGGGGCTCATTGCTACCGATATGAACCGGCATCTTGCTCCGGAGGAACTGGAAGACCTGACCGGAGAAATTCCCCTGGGCATGGCCGGCACTCCGGAGGATGTGGCCGAGGCGGTATGGTTTCTTCTGGGAAGCCGGGCCCGCTACATCACCGGGGAGATTCTTACGGTATCCGGGGGGTATTAGGGCTTTTCAGCTGAAGAATGCTTTCTTCCAGCCGGTCCAGGAATTCCTGGTAGGCTTCCCGGGGAACCTTGCCGCCCGGTGTATCGGGGACAAGGATAAGAGGGGTGCCGAACCGGATGCGGATTCTGGCGGTAAAGCCCCGGCTGCCGGAGATGCCCACCGGAACCACGGGAACCCCGGAGCGGGCGGCCATCAGGGCCACGCCCCGCTTCAGGGGAAGCAGAGGCTCTTCTGTGTGGTTTCTGGTCCCCTCCGGGAAGATCCCCAGGCTGAGACCGTCTTCCAGCACCGTCAGGGCGGTGCGGACCGCTCCGGTGGCGTCACCGCTTCTGTCCACCGGGAAGGCTCCGAAGCCCTTCAGGATGGGTCCCAGGGGGAAGAAAAACAGTTCTTTCTTGGCGATGAATCCCAGCCGCCGGGGAAGGATCACCGGGGCCAGCACAAAAGGATCCAGATAACTGGTGTGGTTGGGAGCAAAAATCACCGGTCCTTCCGGCGGGATGTTTTCCCGGCCGGAAACCTGCAGGCGGCGGACCAGCTTCAGCCAGACCAGCAGCACCAGACAGACCAGCCAGTATAGGATTGCCATAGTACAGTCCTCCTCTTAAAGTCTTTTTCAATTATAGCGTACCAGCGGACAGAAAGGAATGATCACAATGACCAAGGACCGTCCGGCCCGGATCGTGCTCCAGGAATGCCTGGGGCTGACTCCCGGCCAGCAGCTGCTGATTGTAACCGATGATCCCACCGCAGGGGTGGGGGATCTGCTCCGGCAGGAGGGGATCCGCCTGGGGGCGGAGACTCTGCTGATCCGGATGACCGAGAGGGAAAACAGCGGGGTGGAACCCCCGCCCCCGGTGGCTGCCGCCATGGCGGCGGCCCAGGTGGTGGTTCGGGCCACGGCCAAGAGCCTTTCCCACCCGCGGGCCCGTCACCGGGCCTGCCAGGCCGGGGCCCGGGTGGCCAGCATGCCCGGAATCACGGAGGACATGCTGGAGCGGACCCTGGGGGGCACCTATGAGGACGTGGCCCGCCGCAGCCGGTGGCTGGCCGGGCGGCTCTCCGGCGACCAGGTGCGGATCATGACCCCGGTGGGGACGGATCTTAGTTTTTCCAGTGCCGGCCGCCAGGCCCAGGGGGATGACGGGGACCTGACACGGCCCGGTGCCTTCGGGAATCTGCCGGCCGGGGAGGCCTATATTGCCCCGGTGGAGGGCTC
>JAXGWN010000271.1:0-3027 GCA_040773285.1 Bacillota bacterium | reverse complement strand
CAGATGAAAAACACCTATGGTACCGGATGCTTTCTGCTGGAAAACACCGGCACCACACCGGTGATTCCGGAAAGCGGGCTCCTGGGTACGGTGGCCTGGAGCCTTAATGGTCAGAGGCATTATGCTCTGGAGGGCAGCATCTTTATGGGGGGAGCGGTGATCCAGTGGCTGCGGGATGAACTGGGACTGATCGCTTCAGCTGCGGACAGCGAGGAACTGGCCAGGCAGGCGGGAGACAATGGCGGGGTGTATCTGGTACCGGCCTTTACCGGTCTGGGTGCCCCCTGGTGGGATATGGACGCCCGGGGAATTCTGGTGGGTCTGACCCGGGGCAGCGGAAAACCCCAGATCGTCCGGGCGGCCCTGGAGGCCATTGCCTACCAGAGCCGGGATGTCATCGACCTTATGGTCCGGGAATCCGGCCGGAAGCCGGAGGCCCTGAGGGTGGATGGCGGAGCCGTGGCCAACTCCTTCCTGATGCAGTTCCAGGCCGATATTCTGGGGATCCCCGTACTGCGGACCCGGCTGGCGGAGACCACCGCCTGGGGAGCGGCCGGTCTGGCCGGACTGGGGGCCGGCATCTACGGATCCCTGGAGCAGCTGCAGGAACTGACCATGGATGGAACCCGCTTCGTGCCGGAGATGGATCCCGATATGAGAAAGAGGCTGTACGGGACCTGGCTTAAGGCGGTGACGCGGGCCGGCCACTGGGCAGACGGTTCCGGGAAATGAGGGGGATGCTCCGGGAAATTTCTGTGCCGGGTGCGGTGAGGGAAATCCTGAATGTGCTGGTACAGATGAACCGGGAACCCTGGATTATTGGAGGAACGGTGCGGGATCTTCTTTTGGGAACGGAACCCAGGGACTGGGACCTTGCCTTCCGGGGAACTCCGGAGGATCTGGAACGGCTGGCCGTAAGATTCGGATCCTTCCGGAGCAGGGGGATCCCCCTGGGAAGTCTTGGGCTTAAGCACCAGGGGATTCCGGTGGATGTGACTCTGTTCCGCCGGGAAGAAGACTACCGGGATGGCCGCAGACCCGGCCGGGTGGACTTCCGGGCAGATCTGGAAGAGGATCTTATGCGCCGGGATTTCACACTCAATTCTCTGGCTCTGTCCTGGCCGGAGAGAGTCCTGCGGGATTTCTGGGGGGAAGAGGACAGGCTGCAGGCCGGTTCCTATGAAATCCGTACCTGCAGGCCGGCAGGAGACAGCTTCCGGGAGGACCCCCTGCGGATGCTGCGGGGATTTGTACTGTGGGAGCGGCTGGCTGCCTCCGGCCGGACTCCGGTGTTTTCCCGGGACATAGAGGTGTCCCTGCTGGAATGGGGCAGCCTTACAGCCGGAATCACCCGGGAAACCGCCGGACGGGAACTGGACAAACTGGCCGGAACTCTCCGGGGAGGCAGTGCCCTGGAGGCCATGGAGCGGTATGGAGTCCTGGGATCAGCAGGCTTCGCACCGGTATCCGTCCCGGTTCCCTGGGAAAAACTGGACGGGGTGGGGGATGTCCGGGTGTTCTATGTGGCCCTGAGGCATATTGCCGGGCTCATGCCCTTCCGGGGCAGCAGGCAGCCGGTGCTGACGGCGGCAGACGCCCTGGCCCTGCTGCCGGAGAGTCCGGAAGAACTGAAGGACCTGCTGGGCCGGCTGGGACCCCGGGAGGGGGAACTGTTCAGAAAAACCTTGCGGCATCTGTATCCGGACCGTTATGCTTACTACGGAGCCGGTGGTGCTTTCGGGGATCCGGTGTATCTCAGGGACCTGGCGGTTACCGGCCGGGATCTGGAGGAGGCCGGCATCGGGGAGGGACCCCTGAGAGGGATAGCCCTTATGGATCTGCTTCACCGGGTGCACCGGAATCCGGATTTAAACAGAAAGGATCTGCTGCTGGATATTGTCCGCAGCAGTATGGGAGACAATGGAAGGAACCAGAATTAAGGAACTGACTGCCAACCAGGACATTCTTGGCTATTATCTGGTCCGGGAATCCACTCTGAAGGAGGGAGCCAACGGACCCTACCTGGACATGATCCTGTCGGACCGGACCGGAAACATCAGCGCCAAAATCTGGCAGTGCCAGACCGGGGATGCCCGCCTGTATGTGCGGGGTACCATGGTGAAGGTGATGGCCAAGATTGTGGAATACCGGGGAAACCTGCAGATGAACATCGGGAAAATCCGGCTGGTGGAGCCGGACGACGGCATCGATGTGGAGGATTATGTGGATTCAGCCCCCATGGTATCCGGAGAGATGTATGACCGGATTTCCGGCTTTGCCCGGGAAATCGGCGACGGGGCAATCCGCTCGGTGGTGGAGTATTTCCTGACCCTGTACCGGGAGAAACTTATGTACTACCCGGCGGCCAAAAGCATCCATCATGCGATCCGGGGGGGACTTCTGTACCATACCCTGAAAATGCTGGAGGCAGCGGAGAAGATGGCTGAGGTATACGGAAGCCTGAACCGGGATCTTCTGTATGCCGGAGTGATTCTCCACGACATGGAAAAGGTCAATGAAATGGAATCCGACCGGCTGGGAATGGCGGAGTACACCCTGGAGGGGGAACTGCTGGGGCACCTGGTGATGGGGGCCAGGAACATTGACCGGGTGGCACGGGAACTGAATGTGCCGGAAAGCACCTCCCTGCTCCTGCAGCACATGATCATTTCCCATCACCTGAAGGCGGAATACGGAAGTCCCAAGCCTCCCATGCTGCCGGAGGCCGAGGTGCTCCATCATCTGGATATGATCGATGCCCGGATTTACAGTTTCAACCACACTCTGGAAAGTCTGGAGGAGGGGGAGATGAGCCAGCGGGTGTTTGCCCTGGACAACCGCCGGGTCTACAAGATCCCCCCCATGAACGGCGATGAGTAAATTTACCATGGCTGCCACCGCCGCCTTCGGGCTGGAGGCGGTGGTAAAGAGAGAAGTGGAGAGCCTGGGACTGAAGGTTCTGTCCACCGAGAATGGAAGAATTCTGTTTGAGGGGACGGAAGCGGATCTGGCCAGAGCCAATCTCTG
>JAXGWN010000270.1:0-3030 GCA_040773285.1 Bacillota bacterium | reverse complement strand
GTCGATGCGGTCTATCGATTGAGGAAATGGGGAGCCACTCTAACCGGGTGGCTCCCACTCAGCGCGCCGGGTGGCTCCGGGAGTGTGCGCCGGTGGCTCCCTGAACGCCGCGCTGGTGGCTCCGAAAAAACGTGTTTCGCAAACAACAATATTTAAGGTCACTGAAAGGTCGGTCATATGGTCTCTCTGCAATGAGCAAACCAGGAATTGGATGATACACACTGAAGATTCCTCCCGCCAAATAGTACAATACTTTTAAGAAGATTACCGGACAATGGGGTACACATCAGACACAGGGGAATCCTTCGTGAAAATGGATAGGCTGGCAAGACGATGATATAATGGTCATCAGAGTATCCGGGACTCCAATGTGCCGGAATAAAGGGGAAATAGAAATGCGGGTTGCCGCCTACTGCCGGGTCAGCACCAGTCAGGAAAAGAATATGCGCTCCCTGGAAAATCAGATCCGGTATTACCGGGAGACCATCGTCCGGAGTGAGGGCTGGGATCTGGTGGGGATCTATACGGATCCCGGGATCTCGGGCACGGATATCCGGAAGCGGCCGGGGTTTTCCCGGCTGCTTTCCCACTGCCGGCAGGGCCGGATCGATCTGGTACTGACCAAAAGCATTTCCCGCTTTTCCCGGAACACCGGGGATTTCCTCCAGGCACTCCGGCTGCTGCGTGCGTTGCGGGTGGACGTCTTCTTTGAGAAGGAGGGGATCCGTCTGTCAGAAACACAGGATGAGTTTCTCCTCACAATTTTTGCTGCGGTAGCCCAGCAGGAGGCCGTGAATATCTCCCGGAATGTGCAGTGGGGGTATGAGAAGCGGTTTCTGCGGGGAATCCCCAAGGCGGCGCCCATTCTGGGATACGATATGTTCCGGCGGGACGGGGAACCGGTGATCCGGATCCATCCGGAGGAGGCCCGTGTGGTGCAGCGGATTTTCCGGTGGTTTCTGTCGGGATGGACTCTGACGGAAATCTGTCAGCATCTTACAGAGCAGGGGATTCCCACTAAGAAAGGGCATACCCTCTGGGCTCCTTTCTATGTGAAGTACATTCTGACCAATGAGCGCTATACCGGGGAGGTGCTGGCTGGTGCCCGGCCGTCCACCATTGTGCATCTCCGTCCGGATACCCGGGACCGGGAGCCCATTCGGATTCCGGACAGTCATCCCCCGATTGTTGATAAGGCTTCCTTCCGGCGGGCAGGGGAACTTCTGAACGCCCGGAAGCGGACCTCGCCCAGCCGCACCCGGATACGGTATCCCCTGAGCGGGCGGCTGGTCTGTGGCCTCTGTGGCAGAAATTTCCATCTGTTCAGGCGGCCGGAACATCTCCGTTCCTGGCATTGTGCCGGAAGGAACCGGCCGGTGGCCGGCTGTGATTCGGTTCCTGTCCGGGAGGCGGAGCTGCTGGCTGGCCTGCGGGCCGCCTTTGTCCGCCGTTTCGGTAGGAATAGCGACCCTCTTGACCGGATGGCCGGGTTGTTGGAATACAATACTCTTCTGGATACTCTGGAGGAAACCCGCCTGAGTCACATCCTTCGGATTCTCTCTCTGGATCCCTTTACCGCCGGACCGGATCCGGAAAATCCCCGCAAAAGGGAACTGGCGGAAAAGGAGTATGGGGAATTTGAAGAAAAGGCCCGCATGCTGGATGAGGATCAGGAGTATTTTGCCGGGGCCAGGCATCATCTTGCTGTCTCAAGGACCTGGGAGGAGTTTCTGGATACCCTGACGATTCCGGTAAGCCGGGCCTGGGTCTATAAGATTGAGGTCTACTCACCGGATATTTTCTGTGCCTGCTGGTGGGACGGACAGGTGACCTGGATCGGGGATCCCCGGTCTGTTCCGGCCCTGGCTGTTCAGCCCCCTCTGCCCGCCTCCAGTGTTGAAAGCACTCCTGCAGAGGGGGCGGACCTTCCGGCAGATTCTGCCCGGGAGGTCCGGGATCCCCTTTCGCTTCCGGCTCTCCTGAACTGGAGAAAACAGGATTTCTTTGGCGTGTATGAGTCTCTCAAAGATCCGGAGCGGAAACTCCGGGTCTGTGCGTATTGCCGTGTGTCCACCCAGGAGGATCTGCAGACGGCCAGTCTGGCTGCCCAGATTGCCTATTATTCCCATCTGATCCTGGGCAATCCGGACTGGGTTTTCAGCGGAATCTATTTTGACCTGGGGGCTTCAGGAACCAGTACGGACAACCGTCCGGAGTTTCTGCGCATGCTCAGGGACTGCGAAGCCGGGAAAATTGACCGGGTCATCACGAAATCGGTATCCAGATTTTCCCGGAATGTCCTGGACACCCTCCGGGTTGCCCGGGACCTGCGGACGTTACAGAATCCGGTCAGCATTTTCTTTGAAAATGAAGGCATCGATACGGGTTCTTCCCGGGGGGATGTGGCACTATCTGTGTGTGCCGGTCTGGCCCAGGAGGAGTCCTGCAATCACAGTGAGAATGTGAAGTGGGGACTGAAGAAGACGGTTGAGCGGGGAGAGTATAAGCATTCCGGGCAGACGGCGTTCGGCTATATAAAGGATCCGAATGGCAACTGGGTTCCCCATCCGGAGAATGCGGATACGGTACGGCGCATCTACCGGGACGTTCTTGCCGGGAAAACCCTGAGCCAGTTGGCCCGGGAACTGACCCGGGACGGCATTCTGACGGAGACCGGCAAAACAACCTGGAGAACCGGGGTGCTCAGCGCTCTGATCCGGAATCTGTCCTACACCGGGGATCTTCTGTTTCAGAAAACCTATGTGAAGGACTACCTGAATCATAAGGCGGTCCGTAACAAGGGAGAGGTGGATCAGTATGTTCTGGAGAATCATCATCCGCCTCTGGTGGACCGGGTTTCCTGGGAGAAAGCCCAGGAGATACTGAGGATGCGAAACGCGGCGATTTAGAGCCACCAGCGCGGAGTCTTAGAGCCACTGGCGCGCACTTCCGGAGCCACCCGGCGCGCTCGGCGGGAGCCACCCACTGAATTCTCCTGTAAGATGGAGATACTGCAGCAATGCAGAATCC
>JAXGWN010000269.1:0-3088 GCA_040773285.1 Bacillota bacterium | reverse complement strand
TGGGTGCGGAAGACATCCACATGAACATTGAGAAGCTGCTGACGGACCGGGTGGGGGATGTGGGGAAGAAGCTCCATACGGGCCGCAGCCGAAACGATCAGGTGGCCCTGGATCTGAAGCTCTATCTGAAGGAGGAGACCCGGACCATTCTCACCCTGCTGGCGGAGCTGTCCCGGACGGTGCTGGCCCTGGCGGAGGAGCACATCAATACGGTGATGCCGGGGTATACCCATCTGCAGAAGGCGCAGCCCATCACCTTCGGACACCATATGATGGCCTACTTTTCCATGTTCCGGCGGGATTACGGCCGTTTTTCGGATCTTCTTTACCGGGCGGATACCATGCCGCTGGGTTCCGGGGCCCTGGCGGGGACCACGTTTCCCCTGGACCGGGATATGGTCCGGGAGGAGCTTCAGTTTTCCTCTCTTACGGAGAATTCCCTGGACGGGGTGTCGGACCGGGACCATGTGATTGAACTGGAGGCGGCCTCCTCGATTCTGATGATGCATTTTTCCCGGTTGTGTGAGGAGATTATCCTGTGGTCCACCGATGAGTTCCGCTTCATTACCCTGGACGACGGGTATTCCACCGGGTCCTCCATTATGCCCCAGAAGAAGAATCCGGATGTGGCGGAGCTGATCCGGGGGAAAACGGGCCGGGTGTACGGCCACCTGATGGGAACCCTGTCCATGATGAAGTCCCTGCCGCTGGCCTACAACAAGGACATGCAGGAGGACAAGGAGGCCCTCTTCGACACCATTGATACCGTGAAGAAATCCCTGCTGACCCTGACCCCCATGCTGGCCACCATGACGGTGAACCGGGAGCGGATGAAGGACGGGGCCCGGGGTGGCTTTACCAATGCCACCGATGTGGCGGACTATCTGGCCAAGAAGGGGGTTCCTTTCCGGAAGGCCCATGAGATTACCGGGCAGCTGGTCTTCAAGTGCATCCAGGAGGGCCGCTATCTGGAGGATCTGTCCCTGGAGGAGTACCAGCGCTATTCCCATGTATTCGAAAAGGACATCTACCAGGCCATCGACCTGTATGAGTGTGTGGACAAGCGGGAGCTGCCGGGAGGCCCGGCGGCGGCCGCGGTGCTTACGGCCATTGACCAGGGCCGCCAGTGGCTGGCCGCCCTGACCGTTCTTGAGGACTGACGCCTGAAGCCTCAGCCCCGGCCCCGGTTCCAGTCCCCTCCTGTGCCAGATTGTCTGCAGCAGAAATGAGTCCCGGATGGATGAGTCCGGGGAAGAAAAATTCGCAAAACCCCCGGAGCGCCGGTAGTAGCGCCGGGGGTTTTGCGCTATAATGGTTGGGGTACGGCCCCGGGTGTGCCTGCCGGGGAAAAGGCCCCTTCTTTGGGGTGCGTTTGCACATTTTTCCATTTGGGTTAAAATATATGGTGTATGGAAAGATTCAGGACAGATTACCCGGCGCGGCCGGGAACTGGAGGGTATAGAAATTGGAAAAAATTGTGATTTCGGGCGGCAGAAAACTGACCGGGAAAGTCACTGTGGAGGGAGCCAAAAATGCGGTGCTCCCTATTATTGCTGCAACTCTGATGGCCCGGGGGGAATCGGTGCTCCATGAGGTTCCCTATCTGGCTGATGTGAATAAACTGTGCTCCATGATCCGGTCCCTGGGGGCGGTGATCCGCCGGGAGGACAAGAAGCTGATCATTGATACGGATTCCGTGGTGACCACGGAGGCCACCAGTGCCAGCGCCGGTGAAATGCGGGCCAGTTTTCTGCTGATGGGGCCGCTGCTGGCCCGGTACGGGAAGGCCCGGATGCTGATGCCCGGGGGGTGTGCCATCGGGTCGAGACCGGTGGATCTTCATCTCAAGGGATTCACGGCTCTGGGGGCCAGTGTGGTGATGGACCACGGGGCGATTTCCGCGGAGGCGAAGGAACTGACCGGAGCCCGGATTTATCTGGACTTTCCGTCGGTGGGAGCCACGGAGAACCTGATGATGGCGGCCTGCTTTGCCAAAGGACAGACGGTACTGGAGAACGTGGCGGAGGAGCCGGAGATTGTGGATCTGGCCAACTTCCTAAACAATATGGGGGCCCGGGTCAGCGGAGCCGGGACCAACATCATAAAGATCACCGGGGTGGAGTCTCTGAAGGGGGCCAGCCACGTGGTGATTCCTGACCGGATCGAGGCGGGGACCTACATGGCCGCTGCCGCGGCCACCGGGGGGGATGTGTTCATTGAGAACGTGATCATTGACCACCTGAAACCGGTGGTGGCGAAGCTCCGGGAGGCCGGGGTGGAGATCTACGAGGAGTCCTCGGGGATCCGGGTGATCGCCGGGAACCGGCCGAAGGCGGTGGACATAAAGACCATGCCATATCCCGGTTTTCCCACGGACATGCAGGCCCAGATGATGGCCTTCCTGACCGTGGCGGAGGGAACTTCGGTGGTGTCGGAGACGGTGTTTGAGAACCGTTTCATGCACGTGGATGAATTTAAGAAGATGGGGGCCGAGATCACCATTGAGGGACACACGGCGGTGGTGAAGGGGGTTTCCCGTCTGCAGGGGGCCAGTGTCCGGGCCACGGATCTCCGGGCCGGGGCGGCGCTTATAATAGCCGGACTGTTTGCCGAGGGGGTCACGGAAGTATCCGAGATCCGGCACATCCAGCGGGGCTACGACGGGATAGTGGAAAAACTGCAGGGCCTGGGAGCGGACATCCGTCTGGTGGAATACGAGGATACAGCGGAAGAAGAATACCTGGACTGAGGCTTCGGTGACCTTTGGGAGGAAACACACGTGCTATTCAAAATGGGAATGGACATTGGCATTGACCTGGGAACAGCCACGGTGCTGGTGTATATAAAGGATAGAGGAATCGTTCTGCATGAGCCCTCCGTGGTGGCCATGGATCTTGACACCAATGAAGTGGTGGCCATGGGGAAGGAGGCCCGGCGGATGCTGGGCCGGACTCCGGAGAACATCGTGGCGGTGCGCCCCCTGAGGGAGGGGGTCATTGCCGACTACGATACCACGGAGAAGATGCTCCGGTATTTTCTGGATAAGGCCTGTGGCCGGAAGCGGGTATTCAAGCACAAGGTGATGGTC
>JAXGWN010000268.1:0-3090 GCA_040773285.1 Bacillota bacterium | reverse complement strand
TCCGGCAAATATAGTCAGCGCGAAGGCCAGAAGAATATTGCTCAGGTCCAAGTCGTGTGCCCCCTTCCGGTGCAATTAGAAATATTGCATTCATTCTAACACAAAACATCCGGCAGGACGACGTCCTGCCGGATGTTTACAGTCTGTGAAACTGTTGCAGTTTCTGAGTTGGCCTTCTATTTTCCCAGCAGTTCCAGAATTCTTTCCGGCCGCAGAGGAATTTTGTAGACGTCCATATTGAGGGCATTGGCCACCGCGTTGGCCACCGCCGGCCCGGAAGGCACCGTCGCACACTCCCCGATGCTTTTGGCGCCGTAGGGTCCCGGCTCCTCGCCCTCTTCAATAAAGGCAATCCGGATCTCCGGCATGTCGCCTGCCTTCAGCATCTGGTAACGCTTCAGATTGGCATTGGTCATGGCTCCCTTTTCATCAAAGGTCATTTCTTCGGTCAGGGCGTACCCAAGACCCATATGGATTCCGCCTTCCAGCTGTCCCTCCAGGGACTGCAGGTTAATGGCAGCGCCCACATCGTGGACGGCCACATAATCGTTTACTTTTACCTTCCCGGTATCCAGATCCACTTCCAGGTCCACGAAGTGGGCTCCGTAAGAGGTTCGTCCTGCCTCGTTGGCATAACTGGCCTCCACCACCACGTCCTCCTGTCTGTCCCGGTGGGCATACAGGATCACATCGGTGAAGGTGGCCTTGCGGCCATCGGCGCACAGGATTTCCTTATCGGTTCCCAGGCTCACCTGGGAGCCGTCTGTTTCCCACATCATGGCGGCCAGACTCAGCAGTTTATCCCGCATGGCTTCCGCAGCCTTCCGGGCAGCGTTGCAGCAGACGAACACGCCCCGGCTGGAATAGTCCCCCAGATTCCAGGGGGTCACATCGGTGTCGGTCTCGTAGGTCTCCACGTCCTCCGGGAGAATCCCCAGAACCTCGGCCACCACCATGATTTCTGCAGTGGGAAGACCGTTACCCATGTCGTGGGAGGGAGTCAGCAGGTGGAAGGTTCCATCCTCGTTCATCTTAAGAATCATGGAGATGAAGTCCCGGTGGGCGCCGAACACGCCGTTTCCGTGGCAGCCCACGGCCATTCCTACACCCCGGCGGATCCGGGCAGCAGGATCCTGGGACGCTGCCTCCTGAACCCGTCTTTCCCAGTCAAACATTTCCATTCCCTTTTCCACGCAGTCCACCGGACGGGGATTCCCTACCGACGCCAGAGTCTCCGCTTCAGGAACCACCAGATTCTTCAGCTGAAACTCCGTCATATCGATTCCCAGAGCCCGGACAATCTTATTGAACTGCATCTGCTGGGCGGCAAACAGCTGGGGCGAACCGTAGCCTCTCATGGCTCCGGCATTGGGCAGGTTGGTGAGAACCGGCACGGCCCGGAAACTGAGGTTCGGTACCTTATAAGGTTTAAAGCCTTTGTGGCTCATGGCCATCCCCACATTGAGACCGGAACTCACATAGGCCCCGGTGTTGAGAAGGACATCAATTTCCTGGGCCACCAGGGTTCCATCCTTCTTCACCCCGGTTTTCAGACGTACCACGGAACCATGCCGGGTTCTGGTGGCCACAAAGTTCTCCTTACGTTTCAGTTCCACCTTGACCGGCTTCCCGGTCTTCATGGCCAGAACCGCAGCCGGAGCCTCCAGCACCATGGGGATCTTACTGCCGAAAGCGCCACCCAGCGGGGGTTTCACCACCCGCACCCGGGTCATGGGAAGATCCAGGGCATAGGACAGCAGATTTCTCACTGCAAAGATGTTCTGGGTGCTGGTATAGACCGTCAGTTTTCCGTTGTGGTCATAAAGGGCAGTGGACACATGATTTTCCATGGCCATCTGGGCGATAATCGGAGTCTCATACTCATCTTCGAAAATCAGATCCGCCTCGGCAAAGCCGGCCTCCAGATCCCCTCTGGACACCTTGATCTCCCGGATGGCATTGGGGATACCCTCATGGATCTGTGGGGCTCCCTCCTGAATGGCCTCCCGGACATCAAATACCGCCGGCAGATCCTCATATTCCACTTTAATCAGGGTAAGAGCCTTTTCTGCCGTGGGAAGATCCCGGGCTGCCACCGCCCCGATCCGGTCCCCCACATGCCGGGAAACCCGGTGAAAAATCTGCTCGGTTTTAGGGATATCGTGATCATAAAAACGAAGTTCCGTATTGAAGGGCTTCTCCGGCACATCGAAGCAGGTAACCACAGCCTCCACGCCGGGAAGTTTCAGGGCTTCCGAAGCATCGATGCTGACCACCCGGGCATGGGCCCGGTCAGACAGAATCAGTTTTCCATACAGCATCCCCTGGAACTTCATGTCCCCCGTATACTGGATCTGTCCGGTCACTTTTGCATAGGCATCCTTGACCGGGCGTCCCTGCCCCACGACTCTCAGTTCTGCCATGCTATTCACCCCTTTCCCCGCGGATTTTCTCCGCTGCATCCATCACCGCGTCTACGATTTTCACGTATCCCGTGCAGCGGCACAGATTGTTCTTCAGGGCTTCCCGCACTTCCTCGCGGGTGGGGTTCTGGTTCTTATTGAGAAGCGCCGTGGAGGTGATCACCATCCCCGGGGTACAGTATCCGCACTGCACGGCTCCCTTTTCCACGAAAGACTCCTGCACAGGGGACAGTTTTCCGTCCTGGGCAATTCCTTCGATGGTAACCACTTTTTTACCCACGCATTTCACAGCCATCGTGGTGCAGGAATTCACCGGCTCCCCGTCGATCAGCACTTTGCAGGCTCCGCAGTCCCCGGTATTGCATCCGGGCTTGGGACCGGTGATATCCATCCTGTCCCGCAGAACATACAGAAGGGTCCAGTTTTTTTCCACGTCCACCTCGTGGGTTCTGCCATTTACATCCAGTACAATTCGTTCCATCTTTTCTCTCCTCATCACAAAACTCTGCCGCCGACCGTCCGGCAGGTAAAACGTTTAACTTCATGGGCTTAAAAAAACTGGAACGGGTTCCAATCCTTTGCGGTCCCGCCCATGGTTTGAGGTCACAACCATTCTAGCATAATTTGTGCAGTGCACAAAGGGTACATATTGAATTCCTCAAACAAT
>JAXGWN010000267.1:0-3111 GCA_040773285.1 Bacillota bacterium | reverse complement strand
TTACCCCGGGACTTTATAATGGCATTCAGGACATCCGGAGGCTCCGGTGCAGGATTTGATCTGCCGGGTGTAGAAATTAAGATTGTGGCGGGGACCGGAAAAGATCAGTGCCGCCGGCTGAGGAGGAGTGTAACATGAGGGTACGGAATGAATATCTGGAGGAACTGGACCAGCTGCAGCAGGATCTCATGAGGATCGGCGTGCTGACCGGGGAGGCCATTATGAAGGCATCGGACTGCCTGAAAACCCTGAACGGGGAACTGGCCCGCCAGGTGATTGATGAGGATGACCGGATCGACCGTCTGGTACAGTCGGTGGAAAGTGCCTGTGTGCGGCTGATTGCCACCCAGCAGCCGGTGGCCGGGGATCTGAGAAGAATTGAGGCGGCCAACCGGACGGCGGTGGATCTGGAGCGGATCGCCGATTATGCGGAGGATCTGGCCCGGATTGCCCTGAATCTGGAAGGGCAGAAACTGATTAAGCCTCTGGTGGATATTCCCCGGATGGCGCAGGCTGCTTTCCATATGCTGGATCAGGCCATGGAGGCCTACATGGCCGGTGATACGGAAAAAGCCCGCATGGTGGCCGCCCGGGACGACGAGGTGGACCGCCTGTACCGGAGCATTTTCGATGAACTGGTGACTCTGCTGGGTGAGGACGGTTCCCGGGTTCCCCAGGGAATGAACCTGCTGCTGGCGGGAAAATACATGGAGCGGGTGGGGGACCACATCACCAACATCGCGGAAAACATCATCTACATGGTGGATGGGGAAAGGGTGTCGCTGAACTGATATGGATACCTTTTCCGTGGATTTTGCTTCAGATCTTATGAACTACACAGCGGTGGTCACCCGAATGGATGACGGACTGGTCCTGGCGGTAGGGGGAGGCCATACCCATGTGGGGACGGTGATTCTGGCGGAACCCCGGGAGAGCCTGAAAAAAGACGGAACCTACAGTTCCACCTCCTCGGTCATCAATCCGGTGGGGCATCTGGACGAAGTGCCGCTGCGCCGGGAAGCGGAACGGCTGGCGGCGGATCTCAGGATCCGGGTATGTCTGGCCGGGGGAATCCATCTGGACAACATTTCCCCGGAAGAGATCAGTCAGGTGCAGTCGGACTGCCGGACCCTGTTCCGGCTCATACGGGAGAAACTCTGAGAATTGCCGGGTAAACCCCCGGCAATTTTTATGCCAGAGTGACAGCGGCTGTGTTAATATGAAGAAAATGAGAATTCCCGGAGGAAAATATCCATGAGAAAAGCTTTGATATTTCTGTTGGTTCTTCTACTGGTTCCTGCTGCAGGCTGTTCCGGAGGGGCGCAGGCCCCGGAGGCACCGGAGCAGGGAGTGCGCTTTGCCATCCAGGCGGAGGGAAGCCCCGCCCATGATGCCTATGAGATACAGCTGCAGGAACCGGGGTCCAGCTCATTCTACGTGGTGACCCTGACGAAAGAGGATGGGTACCAGGTGACCTGGGCCCAGAGTCTGGTGGATGAGGAGCAGGGAAACTCCTATGAGATGACCGCCTACCAAAGTTTTGGGGATGCCGGCCCGGATCTGGACCGGCCGCTTTCCGGGACCCGGACCCTCAGTTTCACAGGTGGCAGTACCAGTGAAGGCCGTCTGGTGCTGGTGCAGGTGGAAGAATAATATCCTGAAGAAATGGATGGTATGCAGATGAAAAGACTGACAGGTTTTCTTATTCTTATGCTGATTTTTCTGCCGGTTCTGGCCGGCTGTTCCGGGGACGCCTCCCAGGAGGAACTGGTGGCTCCGGCCAGCGGGGTTCTGGTGGCTCTGGAATTTGATGGGAAGCCCTCCCATCCGGTGTATGAGGTGCAGTTCCGTTATATGGATGATTCCGGCTTTATCGTGATGACTCTGGAGGAGGGGGAAAAGTACCGGGAGGTGCTGGGGAAGACCACTCTGGAAGACCATGAGGGGGAAACCTTCCGGATGACCGCCTATGTATCCCGTGGAAACCAGGGGCCGGATCTGGAAAGCCCTCTCAGTGAGACCCGGGAGATCCGTTTTGAGAACGGACAGACCAGTGAGGGAAACATTGTGCGGATAAAGGTAAGCGAGTAATTTTTCCGGAGTTCTGGTGTATATACCTTCAATCCTATATAATAATAATGTTGGAACCACAAGATAATCGCGCAGCCATCCGGCTGTGAGGAAAGTCCTGGCTGGCGCAGGCTGAGATATGATTTACATAGGGCGTGGAGCCCGCCTGCAGGAAAGGTGCGCAGCGCAAGCTGCGGGAGGGTAACCTTACGGCGGAGAACGCTTCCCCACGGGAAGCTATTATCCATAAAGTGCTATAGTGACGATGCCTGCCGGCAACGGCAGGAGTGAGACGACGTAAACCCCGCCTTGCCAGAAACCCTCTGAGAGGGGAACCCGGGGAAAGGAAATGAACGGACTCCGGGTGTTCTGCCCCAGGCAGAGCAAGAAAGATGATTATCCACGACAGAATCAGGCTTACTGTGGTTCCAGCATCCAAGAATGAAACGTTCCCGGTAACGTTTCATTTTTTTCACTTGCGGATAAATGATTCTTATTCTATAATACCTGTGTAGTTGTCTATACATGTGGAGGAGGTTCTCATGGGGCTCAACGATAAAGCACCGGTGCCGATCTATTACCAGATCAAGGAGGAGATTCTTGAAAAGATCCTCAGCGGGGAACTGAACCCCGAGGATAAGATTCCCTCGGAGGAAAAGATCGCCCAGACCTATAATATCAGCAGGATGACGGCCAGACATGCCGTGACCCAGCTGGTGAATGAGGGGTATCTGTACCGGATCCACGGGAAGGGTACCTTTGTGTGCCGCCCCAGAGTGGAAAAATCCTTCTCTTATCTCAGCAGTTTTGCCCGGGACATGATGAAAAAGGGCTACCGCCCGTCTTCCCTGGTTCTGCGCAATGAGGTGATCGAGGCGGAGTCTGAGATCGCCGAATCCCTGCAGCTGAAACCCGGGGAAAAGGTGATTATCCTGATCCGGGTACGTCTGGCCAACGGCAAGCCCCGGGCATACCAGAGGTGCTATCTGCCGGCCCGGGATTATCCGGGCCTGGAAAAATTTGACTTCGGCGGGGAAAGCA
>JAXGWN010000266.1:0-3121 GCA_040773285.1 Bacillota bacterium | reverse complement strand
CTGCCGGATCTGCTGGAGGCCCAGGACCTGGTAATGGAGCTGCTCCGTGACATGAACAGGGAGAAGGAGGCTGTGAGGTGAATTTATCCGTCTTTCCAGGAATCAATCATCCACATGGGAATGTGTCGCTATCGGCCTTGCCACTCAGGGTCCGTACCAGTCCGGCAGGGACGCTTTCCATTCTCTCTGTGCAATGAGAGCCGGCGGATCTCTTGCTGGAGTGGCCGGACCGGGACGGAAATCTGGGAATCCTTCCAACCGTTTTTGTACGGAGGCTTTCTGCTGACAAATGGAACCCGGACAAGGGCGGCCAGCTCAGCAATCCCGGTCCCGGACCATGCAATGCAGGGTTGAAGTGTTACCAGCGGAAAAAGAAAATATACCCTGCATGACGATCCCGGATGGTGAGACTTGAACTTATGCGGCCCTGCCGTTAAGATTAAATAAGAGTTTTAAGAAAGGAGGGGACCCATGGACAGAGATACCGAACTGATTTCCCGTTTTCTTAAGGGAGACCAGGAAGCTTTCGGGGAACTGCTGGCGGCATACGAGAAAAAGATCTATTCCATCTGCTGGCATTTTATGGGCAACCGGCAGGATGCTGAGGATGCGGCCCAGGAAGTGATTCTCAAGGTATACAGGAAACTGGATCTGTTCCGGGGAGAAGCCTCCTTTTCCACCTGGCTGAATTATGTTGCCGCCAATACCTGCCGGGATATGCTGAGGAAGAGAAAAAGAAACCAGACGGTCTCCCTGGACAGCCCTGTGGAAACCGAGGATGGTGAAATGGACCGGGAACTGGCCTCCCCGGACGATTCCCCGGAAACCGACGTGATCAACCGGGATCTGGCCCGGCTGGTCCGGGAATCCCTGGAGGAACTGAAGGAGGATCACCGGGTGATTCTCCTGATGCGGGAATACCAGGACCTCAGTTACGATGAGATCGCCGAAATTCTGGCCCTGAATGTGGGGACAGTTAAGTCAAGACTCAGCCGGGCCCGCAGGGAACTGCGGGACCTGATGGTAACGCGGGAACAACTGACCGGATACGTTCGTCAACAGACATAGATCACACAGAAAGGAGGGTAGATTATGGATTGCTCACAGACAAGAGAACTGATGGACCTGGCCCTGGACGGGGCGCTGAGTCCCCACCAGCAGGCAGAATTTGAAGAACACCTGAGAAAATGTGAAGAATGCCAGATGGAATATCTGGAAATAAAGGCACTTATGGATGCCATCCGTAATCTGCCGGAGATAGAGGTTCCTGAAGGGTTCCGGGAGTCCTGGCAGCAGGCCATCCGGGAGGAGAAGCCTGAGACGGAGAAGGGAAAACTGCTCAGTTTTCTCAGGGCCCGCCCCCTGATGATTCTTACCGCGGCTGCCGCCGCTGTCTTCATCGGGGTTATGGGTCCCCAGGTCACCGCCCCGGATCTGTTCACCGGAGGCGCTGCTTCCGACAGCATTGCTCCGGAAAGTGCCATGAGCGATGTTTCCGGGGACGCGGCTGCTGAGCCGGAAGGGGGCATGGGGATTCTGGCCATGAGGGAGGCTCCTGAGGCGCCGGCGGCTCTGGAGGCACCGGCCGACGCTCCGGCGGATGCACCGGCCGTTGCGCAGGATCAGCCGGCAGAAGAGGCACCGGAGGTCCTGCGGGAACCGGGTCAGCTGAAGGAGGAAAGCGAAGAGCCCAGGATGGGGATCGCTTCGGTGGACAGGGGAGCATTTCTGGTCCTGGATGCCTCCCTGGAGGAGATCCGGGGAGATCTGGAGCAGTACTTCATGGACAGCCAGCTGTCATGGAGTTCCCAGGAGGACGGATATCTGGTCACCCTGACCCCGGAACAGCTGCTGGGCCTGCAGGAATGGCTGAAGATCCGGCAGGTTCCCTGGGAGGCCGAGGACCGGCAGACCGCGCCGGACGGAGAGGAACTCCGGATTGGCTTTACAAACTAAACCTTTAATTCCCAACGGGTATGCGTAATAATGATATTATGCATACCCGCTTTTTTGCGGGCAGAAAGGGTGATGGGATGAAACAGAAATTTGTGGTGATCGACGGAAACTCCCTGCTGCACCGGGCCTTCCATGCCCTGCCGCTTCTTACCAATTCAAAGGGACAGTTCACCAATGCGGTATATGGCTTTACCACCATGCTGATGAAACTGATCAGTGAGGAAACACCGGACTATCTTCTGGTGGCCTTCGATAAAGGAAAGAAAACCTTCCGGCATGAGTTTTTCGAAGAATACAAAGGAACCAGAAAGGAAACTCCGGCGGAGCTGGGAGAACAGTTCCAGAGAGTCCGGGACCTGCTGGGCGCCGTGGGGATCCCTTTTGTGGAGAAGGATAATTATGAGGCCGACGACCTGATCGGTACCCTGGCCCGGAAAGGGGAGCAGGAAGGGCTGGAGGTGCTGATTGTTTCCGGGGACCGGGACACCCTGCAGCTGATCAGCGAAGACACCCGGGTCCTTATGACCCGTAAGGGAATCAGCCAGACCGAGCGTCTGGATCTGGCCTGGCTGAAGGAGGAATACGGATTTACTCCGGAGCAGATGATCGATCTGAAAGCCCTTATGGGGGACAGTTCCGACAATATCCCGGGGGTTCCCGGAGTGGGGGATAAGACCGCCAGAAAACTTCTGGAGCAATATGGAACCCTGGACGGCGTGTATGAACATCTGGAGGAGATCTCCGGAAAAAAACTTAATGAAAATCTCCGGGAAAACAGGGAGAAGGCCTACCTCAGCCGCCGGCTGGGAACCATCTGTCTGGATGTTCCTCTGGAAGGAAGCCCCCGGGACTATCCTTTCCGGGGGCTGGATCCGGTGGAGGGGAGCCGGATTTTCCGGGACCTGGAGTTTTACAGCCTGCTGAAACAGTTGCCGGAAACTGAGGAGACGGTGCCGGAGGATGCAGATGGTGGAGATGTTCTGGCCGGCTCTGTATTTCGTCTGGAGGAGACCCAGGAAGAGAGCCGGCTGACGGAGTTTATCCGGGAGCACAGGGGGAGACCGCTGGCAGTGGCCTTTCTGGCAACCGGGGAGCCGGAGGAACCCCTGCTGGGAGAAGTGGCTCTGGCCGCCGGGGATGCGGTGCTGCTGTGGCAGACCGCCCT
>JAXGWN010000265.1:0-3186 GCA_040773285.1 Bacillota bacterium | reverse complement strand
GAAGAGAGTTTTCGGGCAACAGTTTTTTGGAGATGCGACGCTTCAGAAGGGATTCAATGGCCCGAATGCTGCGCAACTGTCCCCTGCCGCTGATCAGGGTGTGGGCGGAACCGGTCCGCCCGGCGCGGCCGGTCCGGCCGATCCGGTGGACGTAGAATTCATTGCTCTGGGGAAGATCGAAGTTATAGACTGCGTCTACACCGGTAACATCGATGCCCCGGGCTGCCACATCTGTGGCCACCAGAACCCGGATCCTTCCGGCCCGGAAATCGTCCATGATCCGTCCCCGGGTCTCCTGGCGGATGTCCCCGTGGATGCTGGCAGCATTAAATCCCAGACGGCTGAGATCCCCGTTCAGCTGATCCGCCATCTCCCTGGTATTGCAGAACACCAGGGCACGGTTCACCTGGTGGTCAGACAGAAGGGTGGCCAGAGCGCCGGTTTTTTCCTCCCGGGGCACCTCATAATAAAACTGTTCGATATCTGGCCGTGTCTGTTCGTCCTGGTCTGCCCGGATCAGTACCGGGTCAGTCTGAAACTCCTTGGTGATCCGCATGATGTCCGCCGGCATGGTGGCGGAAAATAAAAGGGTCTGCCGGGTTACCGGCACCTCTTTCAGGATGGTTTCCATGTCTTCCCGGAAGCCCATCCGCAGCATCTCATCCGCCTCATCCAGCACCACCAGGTGCACGGAAGAGGTTTTCAGGGTTTTGCGCCGCATATGGTCCATGATCCGTCCCGGGGTCCCGGCCACAATCTGAACACCCTTTTTGAGGGCCTTGATCTGGCGGATAATGGGCTCTCCCCCGTATACCGCCAGGGCCCGGATGTTATGGGTATAGCGGGTGAATTTCCGGATTTCTCCGGAAACCTGCAGAGCCAGTTCCCGGGTGGGGCACAGGATCAGAACCTGCAGGCTGGGGTCCTCCGGCCGGATTTTATCCAGAGCGGGCAGCACGTAGGCTGCCGTCTTTCCGCTGCCGGTATGGGACAGTCCGATGACGTCCCTTCCGTCCAGCACTGCCGGAATGGTCCCGGCCTGGACCGCCGTAGCGTTTTCATAACCCTGATCCTCCACGGCCCGCAATATGTCCCTGGAAAGCCCCAGGTCGCTGAATTTTTTTAGTGTTTCCATATTTTCCTCTTTTCTCTCTGTTCAGGCCCCTTCAGGGCCTCTGTTCGGTTCAACCTTTATATCGTATCATCCGGGGAGGAAAATAGATAGCAGATCCACCAGTCTTTCCCAAATATTTTTCTCCAGTCCATTGCCAGAGACAGGAGAATCCATTACACTTAAAAGGTTGAATTAAGATGAAACGGGGAAACTATGTGAACAGACAGAGAATAATCAATATAGCGGTCATCGCCCACGTGGATGCGGGAAAATCCACTCTGGTGGATGCTCTGCTGGCCCAGAGCGGAGTGTTCCGGGAGAATGAGGCCGTGGTGGACTGCGTGATGGACTCCAACGAACTGGAGCGGGAACGGGGCATCACCATATACTCCAAAAACTGTGCCATCGAGCACAAGGGAGTCAAGATCAACATCGTGGATACACCGGGACACGCCGATTTTTCCTCCGAGGTGGAGCGGATCATACGGACGGTGGACACGGCCATCCTGCTGGTGGATGCCAGCGAGGGACCGATGCCCCAGACCCGGGTGGTGCTGAAGAAGGCTCTGGAACAGGGGCTGAGACCGATTCTTTTTATCAATAAGATTGATAAAAGGGACCAGCGGGCTGATGAAGTGGTTGATATGACCTTTGATCTGTTTGCAGAACTGGGAGCGGATGAGCATCAGCTGGATTTTCCGATTCTTTACGGGGTGGCCCGGGACGGAGTGGCAAAACTGGATCCTGAGGATGAATCCAGTGATCTGGAGCCGCTGTTTTCCCTGCTTCTTGCCCATGTTGAGCCTCATCCCGATAACCGGGAGGAACCCCTGCAGCTGCAGGTTTCCAGCCTTATATACGACAACTATCTGGGAAGAATGGGTGCGGGCAGGATCACCAGAGGCGTTCTGGACGGTTCCGGTCCGGTGAGCCTGGTGCGCCGGGACGGCACCGTGGAAAAGGCCAGACTGGGAAAAATATTTGTATATGAGGGTCTGAACCGTGTGGAGAAAAAACGGGTGGAAAGCGGGGAGATCGTTATGTTTTCCGGAATCCCGGATGTTTCCATCGGGGATACCGTGTGCGATGCGGATCATCCTGAAGCCATGCCGGTTATGGAGATTGAGGAGCCGACCCTGGCTATGAATTTTCTGATCAACAGTTCCCCTTTTGCCGGCCGGTGCGGCCGGTTCGTCACCACGAGGCATATCCGGGAGCGGCTGGCCAGGGAACTGGAAACCAACGTGGGAATGCAGGTGGAGGAACTATTGGAGACCGACGGATACAGAGTTTCCGGGCGGGGAGAACTTCACCTCAGTGTCCTGCTGGAGAAAATGCGCCGGGAAGGGTATGAACTTTCTGTATCCAAGCCGGAGGTAATTCTGCAGAAGGGACCTGAGGGGATTACTGAGCCCTATGAGGCGGTGGTGGTGACCCTGCCGGATGAGTACGGTGGAACCATTATTCAGGCACTCAATACCCGTAAAGGCATCATGAAGACCATGGTTTCCGGAGAGGGTCGGACCACTCTGGAATTTCTGGTTCCTACCCGCGGGCTGCTGGGCTACAGAAGTGAATTCTTAAACAGCACCCGGGGAGAGGGTGTAATGGACAAATCCTTCCATGCCTTCCTTCCCTATGCCGGGGAGATTCCGGGCCGGCAAAACGGAGTTATGGTCTCCAAGGAGAATGGAACCGCTATGGCCTATGCGCTTTTCAACCTCAGCGAACGGGGTATCCTGCTGGTGAGCCCCGGCACTGAGGTGTACGAAGGCATGATTGTCGGTATAAACAACCGCAATGAGGATCTGGTGGTCAATCCCTGTAAAAACAAACAGCTGACCAATGTCCGTGCCTCAGGGTCTGACGAGGCAGTCAGGGTGGGAGCAGCCAGAATCATGACCCTGGAGGAGGCCCTGTCCTTTATCGGGGATGATGAGCTGGTGGAGATTACACCGGAGGATATCCGGCTCCGTAAAAAAACCCTTTCAGAAAATGCACGGAAAAAAGAAAAGAACCGGAGCCCGGTGGCGTAAACAATCACAGGATCCAGAGGGAGGCTGCAGTCCGCT
>JAXGWN010000264.1:0-3197 GCA_040773285.1 Bacillota bacterium | reverse complement strand
AGGCTCTGTGACGTCCATGCGGCGGTCTTCAAGGGTTCCATCGAGGAAATTCACCGGGAGGTGCGTCCCGAAGAGACTCCGGGCCATCCGGTATATACCATGAAGCAGGAGAACCGGGCTCTGGAAAAACTGATCCGCTCCCGGATCCTGCCCCATACGGAGGCTCTGGAGTCCGGGGAGGTGACAGAATCCCTGGAACTGCTGGCCCGGGATCTGGAGGAACTGGCAGAGATCGATGCCCATTACAGCCGGAAGGAAAACCTCCTGTTTCCTTATATGGAGAAATACGATATCACGGCGCCCCCCAAGGTTATGTGGGGTGTGGACGATGAGATCCGGGATGAGATCCGGGACGCTTCTGAAAAGGTGAAGAATTATGATGGGGATTCCGCCACCCTGGCGGAAACCATCCGGGCAGTGGCTACCCGGGTGGAGGAAATGATCTTCAAGGAGGAGAACATCCTTTTTCCCATGGTGCTGGATATCTTCACTGTGGATGAGTGGGCCCAGGTGGCCGAGTCCTCCGGTGAGTTCGGCTATACCCTGATCACTCCGGAGACCGGCTGGGAACCGGGGGTGACCGGACCGGCGGTTGACCGGGAGTTTGAGGATGAACTCTCCCACGAAGGATATGTCCGGCTGGATACCGGGGTACTGTCCGTGGAGGAAATCAATGGCCTTCTCAATACCCTTCCTCTGGATATGACCTTTGTGGACAAAGACGGAGTGGTGAAATACTTCTCCCAGGGAAAGGACCGGGTGTTTGCCCGGCCGAAAACCATTATCGGGCGCGAAGTGCACAACTGTCATCCACCCAGCAGCGTCCATATTGTGGAGAAGATTGTGGAGGATCTGAAGGCCGGCCGGAAGGACCATGAGGATTTCTGGATCCGCATGGGAGAGAAGTTCGTATACATCCGCTATTTCGCGGTGAGGGATTATGACGGGAAGTTTCTGGGAATCCTGGAGGTGACCCAGGACATTGCATCCATTCAGGAACTGAGCGGGGAAAAACGACTGCTGGATGAGGAATAAAAAATAAAACCGGAGGTGCACTGAGCACCTCCGGTTTCAGGTTCCGGTCAGATTTCCCACTGCTTTGAATAGCGGGAAAGAAACAGAAGAATCATGATGGTGATTGCCGTCACGATTCCCTGGGACAGGGCTCTGGCCGGAAGAAGAACCAGGAAAGCCTGACCCAGCAGATGGGTAAGCCACAGGGTGTTGAGCCCCAGTCCGATCAGAAGATAGACCAGAACGCAGGCCGTGATCACCACCCGGGGGGAAAAACGGTCCCCGCCCCCATAGCGGGCCACCATACCCGGAATGACTCCGGTCAGTACGGAACTGATGGTAAATCCCGGATGAAAGGTTCCCTGGGGAGCCATAACGAAGCCCAGAAGATCTCCCACCAGGCCGGTGAGGCCTCCGGCAAAGGGCCCCAGCAGGAGACCGGCAAATACGATGGGGAGATTTCCGAACCCCAGCCGGATGCTGCCTCCTGCCAGCATTATGGACCCGTACCGGGTCAGCACAATACTGATGGCGGCCAGAAATGAACAGACAACCAGAACCTTCAGGGATGGTTTTCCCCGCCGGCCGGTTGCGGACGTTTGGTTTGACATGGATGCACCTCCTTTCTCTTAAATATGGGCATAAGTCCCACATAAGAGAAACGTTGGGGTGTATCTTCTCCGATGTGGCAGCGGACGCAGCAGTATACCGCGGGTCACCAGGACCCTTCGTTTAGGAGCAACTTCCCATCTGCCTAACACTTCACGCATACAGCTTACTCTGCCCGGAATCATTATAGGGTCTGCGGGACGTTCTGTAAATGGAAATGCGGGAAATATGCTTAAGGATGCCCGCAGGAGCCGGCAAAATGCCTGGACAAACCGGCATCTCTCGGATAAAATAGAAACGTTGAATCCGGAAATAAAAATGCGAGGAGAGAATGAAATGAGAAAATTCGCAAAACCGTTTGCCGTTGCCATTGCCGTACTTTTGCTGGTGACCAGTCTGTCCGCCTGCAGTTCCAAAATAGATACCATGGGGAAAATTGAGGAGGATGCCAAGGTGATCATGGGCACCAACGCTGAGTTTCCTCCCTTTGAGTACCGGGATGAAAACGGCGATGTGGCCGGTTTTGATGTGGCCCTGGCCGAAGAGATTGCTGCAGAACTGGGTGTGGAACTGGTGATTGAGGACATGGACTTCAATTCCCTGATTGCAGCTCTGAAAAGCGGCAAGATTGACTTTGTGGCTGCCGGCATGACCGTAACCGAGGACCGGAAGGAAAACGCTGATTTTTCCCAGGCCTACTTTGATGCCAGCCAGGTGATTATTGTCCGTGCGGACAACCAGGACATCCTGGGGGCTGCCGATCTGGCCGGAATGCGCATCGGGGTCCAGGAGGGAACCACCGGGGACCTGGAGGCCAGTGAGATTGAAGGAGCTGAGGTGCTGAGATTCCGTAAGGGAATCGACGCAGTGGTGGACCTGCAGAACGGCAACATCGATGCGGTGGTTATCGACAAACAGCCGGCACTGGTGTTCGTACAGCTCAACGACGACATCAGAATGCTGGATGAGGCCCTGACTGTGGAGGAATACGCGATTGCGGTCCGCAAAGGCGATGCCGACTTCCTGAACGTGATCAACAGTGTGATCTCGGGACTGAAGGAAAGCGGTAAGTATCAGGAGATCTACGACGAGTACATCGGCGAATAGGAGACCTCAGGCTGGTATCGGTTCTTCGGAGGGATACCGGCCTTTTCTTCGCCGAAATATAGAACAGGAGGTGCACCGCTTATGTCAGTGGCATCAGATCTGCTGTTAATGAATGTGTGGACGGATTTCCGCGACGCCTTCATACTGAATTTCATTAACGACAACCGCTACATGTTTCTTCTCAGGGGGCTGGGCATCACCATGCAGGTGACCATCGCGGCCATTGTGCTGGGCTCCCTGATCGGTTTTGTGATTGCTTTTTTCCGGCTGTCCAATTCCCGGATCCTGAAACGGATCGCTTCGGTTTACATCGGCATTATCCGGGGGACCCCGGCGGTGGTCCAGCTGCTGATCATCTATTTCGTGGTGTTCCGCAGCATCAATATCTCCCGGGTCCTGGTGGCCATCATTGCCTTTGGCATCAATAGCGGTGCCTACGTGGCCGAGATTGTCCGGGGAGGAATCCT
>JAXGWN010000263.1:0-3203 GCA_040773285.1 Bacillota bacterium | reverse complement strand
TGGTGATTCTGGATCATCAGACCGGAGAAATTCAGGGTCTGATGGGAGGCCGGGAGTACCTGAGCCAGAGAGGCTTCAATCGGGCCACCTCCCCCAGCATGCGCCGGCAGCCGGGTTCTTCCCTTAAGCCGGTCACCGTGTATGGTCCCGCCCTGGACTATGCCGGCATGGGTCCGGCCACCGTATTTGACGATGTCCCCATCAGTATTCCCGGCTCCTCCGGAGCCTATACGCCCACCAACTACGATGGGCGCTACCGGGGTCTTATCAACATGCGTGAGGCCGTACGGCTTTCCGTCAACGTTCCGGCTGTAGTGGCCCTGCGGGAAATCGGGGTATCCAACGGATATGAATTTGCCAAAAACCTGGGGATCCCTCTGCTTCAGGAGGAAAGCGGCAACCTGTCCATCGCCCTGGGAGGCATGATGTACGGCTGCAATCCTCTTGAACTGGCCACCGCTTACGGGGCCTTTGCCAACCAGGGTATCCTGGTGGACTCCCATGCAGTCACCAGAATTGAGGACCGCACCGGCGCTGTAATTTATGAGGCAGTTCCCCAGCAGAAAGAAGTTATGACCGAGGAGACCGCCTTCATGATGACCGACATGCTGGTCACTGCGGTCAACTACGGAACCGGAACCAATGGAAAGGTGCCCGGCTGGACCACTGCCGGAAAAACTGGCACCACCCAGCTGCCCCGTTCCACACCGGCAGAGCGTCAGATGTTCCAGGGACTGAACGGTAACAAGGACGCCTGGTTTGCCGGGTACACCCCCCGCTACACCGGCGTGGTGTGGATGGGATTTGACATCACTGACCGGGAGCATTACCTGCCCAGTGTCTACGGAGGCAGATACCCGGCACTTCTGTTCCGCAATGCCATGGTGGCCGCCCACAAGGATCAGGCCGCCGTCAACTTCAGCCGGCCCTCCGGAGTGGTCAGTGTCTCCATCGATAAGAAGTCCGGCCTTCTGCCCAGCAGTCTGACTCCGGCCACCTATCTGGCCAGCGAGCTTTTTAACAGAAATCATGTCCCGACAGAAGTATCTACCGCCTGGGAGGAAGTGGAGATCTGCCCGGAAAGCGGACATCTGCCCAACGAATGGTGTCCGGTAACCGAGCCAGGGGTGTTCCTGACCCGGGGTGAGGGCTTCACCTTCGACGGAAGACTTCCCGAGGACGTGAACCTGATGAGGCCCAGAGAGATATGCACCATCCACAATGCGGACACGGCCCTTCCCGAAGAACCGGAACCGGTAATCCCGGATCCGGGACAGGACAACAATGGTGACGATGAGCCGGATGAGCCTGCCGACGTGATCTACAGTCAGTTGTCCATTGGAGGAACCGAATCCGGTGCTAAGATGGAGTGGACCCTGCTGCCCCAGTTCAAGAACAGCGATTTTGAATATGCCATCTGGCGGCGCAGCGACAAAGAGTCGGAAGCACGACTTCTGCAGACCACCACGGATACCAACTATGTGGATCCCACAGTGGAACCGGACAATACGTACTGGTACACCATCTTTGCCACCGACCGGAAGAACTCCCAGGTCTACCGGTTTGAAACACTGCAGATCATATACTGATCCGTAACCAGAAAAACCCGCCCGGACCGGCGGGTTTTTTTTGTTTCCCTGGTTAACTTTCAGTTAAATACACCGATATCAGTCTCTGTAACTGTACCGCCGGCCTCCTCCCGGCGGATTCCTTTCAGGAGGTCTGACATGAAAAGTCTGAGAAATGTTCTTATTGCCAAAATTATGGCCCTGGTGCTGGTTTCCGTCCTGCTTTCTTCGGGAACGGTATACCTCACCATGGCGGCGGCCGTGAACCGGGTATCTGACGGGATCTTCAGCCAGTATCTGGAAAGCCAGGTATCCGCCCTGGAGGACTATCTGGAATACCAATATGGCCGGATTACCGTCCAGACTGGAGATAATCATGATGCTGTGGACCGGTTCTCGGAAAGCACCGGTCTGGTGGCCACCATATTCCGGCTGGAAGGGGATGACTATATCCGGGAGAGCACCAGCATCCGGGATGAATCCGGAGAGCGGACCACAGGAACCGCCCTGGCCCGGGAGTCCGCCTATGGAGCCCTCCGGAATCAGGAAACCTATGTGGGACGGGCTGACATCCTGGGAAACCCCTACGTCACCCTGTACCGTCCGATAGACGGAGGAGCACTGTTTGTGGGCATTCCTGCCGGTCAGGCAGATGCCCTGATCCGGGCCGGAATCGGTGCAGCCATCCGCAATCTTCTGATTGCTCTGGCTCTCACCCTGGCTCTGGCTGCCACCGTGGTTTATATTCTGGGCACCAGGATCGCCGATCCGGTTGCATCTCTTACGAAACGGATCCTCTCTCAGGCGGAACTGGATTTTTCTGCAGCGGACCAGGACCTCCGGATGGATCGCTATGCCCGGCGCAGGGATGAAATCGGAGAAGCGGTCCGGGCCCTGTCCCGGATGTCCGGGGAAATCAGGCATTTTGTGGAGTCCGCCCGGCAGGTATCCCAACAGATCGCCATTTCAGCGGATGAACTGGATGTGACCTCCGGACAGACCGCCATCACCTCCGGGGAAGTGGCCCGGACCATCGACGAGATTGCCCGGGCAGCCGGAGAGCAGGCCCAGGAACTGGAGAAGGGCACCCGGCTCATGTCGGAACTGGCGGAGATCATGGAACAGGATGCCCGGGACGTCCGGGACCTGGCTGGTGTCTGCTCCCTGATGAAGGAGGCAGAGTCCCAGGGCGCCCAGGCCCTGGAGGGTCTCCGGGAGTCCATACAGGAAGGAAAGGCCCTGACCCTTGATACCCATCAGGCAGTCATGGACAATCTGGAAAGCGCCGGCAAAATCAGCGAGTCCAGTTCCATGATCGCCAGCATCGCCGATCAGACCAACCTGCTGGCCCTGAATGCCGCCATCGAGGCGGCCCGGGCAGGAGAGCACGGCCGGGGCTTTGCCGTGGTGGCTGAAGAAATCCGGAAACTGGCCGAGCAGTCAGGCCGTTTTACCGGAGACATAAGGCAGGTAATCGACGAACTGACCGGGCGCTCCGGTATGGCTGCCAGTAAAATGGAGAAAGCAGCCGCCTCCATCCAGCAGGAACTGGAAGAACTGCACAAGGTGGAGGACCGCTTCCGGAGCATCTCCGGCTATGTGACCACAGTGGACGACACCCTGAAGGTCCTTACC
>JAXGWN010000262.1:0-3212 GCA_040773285.1 Bacillota bacterium | reverse complement strand
TTCTCACCGGCTGCCCGGGAGCGGGTCCTCTTTTCCCTTAGTTCCTCCGCAAAGGCTCCGGCTTCCCCCAACTGCTCCTCCAGGGCCTCCTGAAGTTTCTTCAGTTCCACATCCAGTTCCCTGGCGCGGCTGCGGGTTTTCCCTTCCCGGGCCTCCAGGGTCTCCCGTTCCAGAGCAATTCTGGCCCCCTGGTTCTTCAGGCCGGCCAGCCGGTGCTGGGACTCAACGATCTCGTTGTTCAGTTCCCGGAGTTTTTCCTCGGACTCCTCCAGGGCCTGCTGCTGAAAGTCCCGGGCGGAAAGAGTGCGGCGGACTTCCGCTTCCAGGGAGGCAATCTCCCCGTTCAGGGTTTTATGGGCCTCCACCTTGTCCCGGTTGGCCCCCAGCAGTTCCTCCCGCCGGGCCTGCTGCAGTCTGAGATCCTCCTCCACAGCCTCCCGCCGTTCCCCGATCCCTGCCAGCAGCGTCTCCGACAGCTCCAGCTGTCCGCTCAACTGCTGCAGAGAGGTTTTCAGTTCAAACAGCTGATTCTGCCGGGAAGACAGTTCTTCGTTCAGCTGATCCAGACGGGCCCGTTCCTCCTCAAAGGTGGCCTCCTCCCGGGCAATCCGGGCCTCCAGTTCCGTGACCGAGGCCTCTTTGGCCTCCACATCCCCGGCCAGCTGATCCCGCTGGGTCTCTCCCTGTTCCAGGTCCCGGACCAGCAGATTGATGTCCAGCTTATCCAGTTCATCCTTGATGTCCAGATACAGCTGGGCCTTCTGGGCCTCTGCACTGAGGGGTTCTATATTGACTCCCAGTTCGGACATGATGTCCATCACCCGGGTCAGATTCTGTTCCGTGCTTTCAATTTTCCGCAGGGCTTCTTTCTTCCGGTTCCGGTATTTCACGATCCCGGCCAGTTCCTCAATCATGGCCCGGCGGTCCTCCGGTCTGGCCATGATAATCTCATTGACCCGGCCCTGCCCGATCATGGCAAAGGAATCCCGGCCGATCCCGGTATCGTTGAACAGATCCTGGATATCCTTCAGCCGGCAGGGATTTTTGTTGATCAGAAATTCTCCCTCCCCGGAGCGGAAAGCCCGGCGGGTCACCGTCACCTCCTCATAGGGAAGCGGCAGGGTTCCTTTGGAATTGTCCATACAGATGGACACCTGGGCCAGACCCAGAGGTTTGTGGGTTTCACTGCCGGCGAAAATAATATCCTCCATGCGGGTTCCCCGCAGGGATTTCAGTTTCTGTTCCCCCATTACCCAGAGAATGGCGTCACTGATGTTGCTTTTTCCGCTGCCGTTGGGACCCACTATGGTGGAGATCCCATCCCGGAACTCCAGGGTGGTCTTGTCAGCAAAGGACTTGAATCCCTGGATGTCAAATTTCTTTAAATACATTTCCTCAACCTCATCCCTGCAGACGGAACCAGTCCACCGCCTGGGCGGCGGCGGCCCGTTCCGCCTCCTTTTTGCTTTTTCCCCGGCCCACTGCAACGATCTCGTCTTCCCAGACCACCGCCGCCGTAAAAGTCTTGTCATGATCCGGGCCCGTCTCCTCCAGAATCCGGTAGATGACCGAGCGTTTATGCCGGTCCTGCACCATTTCCTGCAGACGGGTCTTGGGATCCTTGTAGCCCTGTTTAACTATCTCCAGAACCACCGGTTCCAGAAGTCTGGAGATCCAGCGCCGCAGATCGGCAAAATCTGTCTGCAGGTACAGGGCACCCAGCCATGCCTCAAAGACATCTGCCAGAATGCTGGGCCGCCAGCGGCCCCCGGATTTTTCCTCTCCCCGGCCCAGCAGGAGAAAATTCCCCAGCCCCAGTTCCGTGGCCAGCCGGGAAAGGGTGGCCTCTGAAACTGCCACAGCCCGGATGCTGGTGAGATCCCCTTCCGGACGGTCGGGATACAGCCGGTACAGCAGTTCCCCCGCCATAAGGCCCAGCACCGCATCCCCCAGAAACTCCAGTCTCTGGTTGTCCGATCCTGGTGGCAGACGGTTCTCAATGGCCCAGGTGGGATGGATAAAGGCCTGCCGCATCAGATCCGGATCCCGGATCACCGCCGGAACGCCGGCTGCACTCATATTCTGTTCCAATAAATTCCAGTTGGTCTGATCCACAGTTTTCTCCAAAAAAGATTATCCCGCACGGTCCTGGCCTGCGGGATAACCGGTCCCCTTCCGGTAGGTTACAGTTTCTCCTTCACCAGACCCACCAGGGAGTCCAGATCCTCAATGCGGTTGGCATCCTCCTCGGAGATGGTGATGCCGAATTCATCCTCTACGGCCATAACGATTTCCACCAGATCCAGGGAATCGATGTCCAGGGAAGACAGTTTGGTGGCAGGATCCATTTCGTCCAGATCCATGTCCAGCTGATCCGAGATGATTTCCTTAACTTTTTCCAGAACGTCCAAAAGATAGTCCTCCTTGCCCCACGGGCACGTAATATGCGTATCTATTTTAACACAGGCAAAGCCCGGTGTCTGCAATCACAGATCCTCCTGATCCTCCCCGGGAGATCCGGCGGAAAACGCCTGCTCCATCTCCCCGATAAAGCCGGATTCCACCGCTCTTGCCGCCGCCTTCAGGGCACTGGAGATGGCCCGGGCATTGGAGGAACCGTGGCAGATCATGCTGACCCCCCGGACCCCCAGCAGTGGAGCCCCGCCGTATTCCGAATAATCCAGGGACTGCTTCAGTTCCCGGAAAGCCTGCCGGTTCAGGGCCGCCCCTATTTTTCTGACCGGGGTGGAAGTGATTTTCTCCCGGATCATGGAAAACAGGGTGGTGGCCATGCCTTCTGTCAGTTTCAGCACGATGTTCCCCACAAAGCCGTCGCAGACCATGACATCGGCTGCTCCGGCCGGCACGTCCCGTCCCTCAATGTTCCCGATGAAATTAAGGGAAGAATCCTCCCGCATAAGCATGTGGGCGGTCCGGACGGTTTCCGTCCCTTTTTTGTCCTCGGATCCATTGTTTATAAGCCCCACGGTGGGATTTTCCATCCCCAGAAAACTGCGGGCATATATGGATCCCATCCTGGCAAACTGGACCAGATATTCCGGCTTCACTTCCGGGTTGGCCCCGGCATCGGTCAGCAGCTTAAATCCCCGGGCCGTCGGATACACGGTGCAGATAGCCGGTCGCTTCACTCCCCGGATCCTGCCCATCCCAAAGATGGAGGCAGCCAGCTGGGCCCCGGTACTGCCGGCGCT
>JAXGWN010000261.1:0-3219 GCA_040773285.1 Bacillota bacterium | reverse complement strand
GCGGAAATCATGAAGACACTAAAAGTTGGGCTTTGGATAAGTGGACGGAAGAGGATTCTGGCAGGGCTGGTAGCCCTTATAGCGTTGCTGATGGTCGGAGGCTCCTTCGTGCTGGGAGAACGGGGGACTAAGGAGCCGGAGGAAGCAGGGCTGGCCATCCGGGTTGCATCGGTGGATAGAGGCGAATTCCGGGAAGAGCTGGAATTTCCCGGCACCGTGGAAAGCGGCGCCATGGCCACCCTCAGTGGAAGGATGGCAGGGGATGTCGAGTCCATCTTGGTTCAGGAAGGGCAGGTTGTCCAGGAGGGAGATGTCCTGCTGGAACTGGATCAGAGCGCCCTGGTGGCCCGCCGGGACAGCGCCCGGGCCTCCCTGGCCAGACTGGAGAGCCAGATCGGGTATCTGGAGGGAGAGATCAGCGGATTCAGGGCGGACAGTGCACTGGCCGGGAAAGTGGAGACACTGGAGGATGCCCTCAGATATGCCAGGGAAGAACTGGGTACCATGGAAGTACTGTATGCGGAAGGGGCTGTGTCAGAGAGTGTCCGGGACAAGGCTGCTCAGCAAGTGGATCAACTGGAACTGCAGCTGGGAGAGGTACAGTCCAGCCTGAGGACCAGCTATGACCAGCTGGTTCAGGAGAGGACCGCCACAGGACATCAGCTGGAAGAACTGCAGGCCGGGATCCGAGAGATTGAAGTAAGTCTGGAGGCAGCTCAGGTACGGGCTCCCTTCGATGGACGGGTCCGGGCCATCATGGTGGAAGTAGGGGATCTGGCCAGTGCCGGAAAGCCCCTGCTTCAGCTGGACCGGCAGGGACCAGCAGTAGCAAGTGTCATGGTCCCCGGAGAGGATCTGGGTCGGATCCGGGAAGGCATGGCAGTGAGAGGTGGAGAGGACGGGAATGTCCAGGGACAGGTTCGTCAGGTGGCTGCCAGCGTAAATCCCCAGACCCGGCTGGGCCGTGTGGAAGTTGAACTGGAAGGAGCCGGGGAGTATTTGCTGGGAGACAGCATTACAGTGGGGATCGTACTGGAAGAAAGGGCAGATGCCCTGATCATTCCCCGCCAGGCCCTGCGGAGCCTGGGTGGGAAGAATTTGGTATATGTGGTTAATGAGGGTAGGGTAATAGAGAATGAGGTCCGGGTGGGTGAAACCCACCGGGACCTGGTTGAAATAGTGGACGGCTTGGATGAGGGGGACCAGGTGGCAGTGAGCGGGCTCAATGAACTCTATGACGGGGCCCTGGTTCAGGTCTTCCCGGAGGAGCGGGCATGAACTTCGGAAAGATTTCGGTGGACAAAAAGCACCTGATCCTTGCCCTGATGATTGCCCTGGTGGTATTCGGGATTTATGGACGGGTCACCATGAATACGCAGCTGTCTCCGGATACCAATCCCCCCATGGCCACCGTGGTCACCGGGTTTCCCGGGGCCGCGGCAACCGATGTGGCCGAGGATCTGGCGGTGCCCATGGAGGAGGCCTTTGCCCGGCTGGATGGAGTGTCCGATGTCCGCTCCACCAGCCAGGACAACCTATCCATGATCCAGCTGACCTTTGATTACAGCGTGGATGTAGACCAGGCGGCCATTGATATTCAGAATGCGGTAAGCCGGATCCGGGAGGACCTGCCGGAGGGGATCCGGGAACCCCAGGTACTGAAATTCAGCACCTCCGATATGCCGGTCATGACCCTGGCTCTGGACAGTGGCCAGATGGATATGGTGGAACTGAGAAGACTGGCTGAAGACGTACTGGTCTACAGGCTGCAGCTGGTGGAAGGAGTGGCCAGTGCCGATCTGTTCGGGGGTCACCAGCAGGAAGTGCTGGTGGAACTGGATGGAGAGAAACTGGGCGGATATGGGCTGAGTCTTCAGCAGGTGGCCGGGGTACTGCGGAGCCGGAACCTGGACGCCCCCGGAGGCCGGGTGGTGGAAAGCGGAAAAGACCTGCTGGTCCGGGTGGACCACAGTGTGGATGGGCTCATGGAACTGGAGTCCGTCCTGATCCCCCTGCCTGGAGGACAGGGGGATCAGGTACGGCTGGGAGACCTGGGGGAAGTACGGCTGGATTCCGGACGCCGGGAGGCCAGCTACCGCTTTGACGGCCATGAAGCCCTGGCCCTGATGGTCACCAAAAAGGCGGACGCCAACACCGTGGAAGTCGTGGAGGCCGTCCGGGAGGAACTGGAACGGATGGAGAAGGACTACCCACTGGTCGAGTTCCAGGTGGCCTCCGACGATGCCGTGTTCACCAGCCAGATGGTGAACAACATGAGCAGCTCCGTGGTGATGGCCATTCTATTCACCATGCTGGTTATTCTTATGTTTATTATTAACGGAGGACAGTCTCTTGTGGTTTCCCTGTCCATGCCCCTGGTCTTTCTGGCCACCCTGGGGCTTATGAAGGTGTCCGGAATGGCCCTGGACCTGGTGACCCTGTCCGCCCTGATTCTGAGCATCGGGTTCGTGGTGGACGCGGCGATTGTGGTGGTGGAAAACATTAACAGTAAGCGCAGCGAAGGAATGGGTATGCGGGAGGCTGCCATTGAGGGAACGGCCGAGGTGGCCATGCCCTCAATTGCCGGCGCCTCCACCACCCTGATCGTGCTGGTGCCGCTTCTGTTCATCGAGGGGTTTGTGGGCGAGATGTTCCGGCCCCTGTCTCTGACCCTGATCTATGCCATCTCAGCCTCCGTGCTGGTGGCCCTCCTGATGATACCACTTCTGTCCGTGATGCTCAGCCGGCTTAAGATGAAGAGGCTGGAGGGATGGGTGCTGAAAGTGGCCAGGCCTTTCAATCACCGGATGAGCCGGCTGCTGGACAGTTATCTCAGTCTGAACCGGCTGGCTCTGGCCCACCGGAAATGGACTTTTGCTTTGCTGGGTGTGTTTCTGGTGGGAAGCGGGCTGTTTATCCGGGCCAATGGCATGGAGATGCTGCCTAAGTTTGACAGTGGGGTGACCTACGTGACTCTGGAGATGGAGCCGGGGGCCCGGGTGGGCGAGACGGAGGAGACCGTAGCCCGGGTGGAGGAATACCTGGCCGGGGTGCCAGAGGTGGAAAGTTATGACGCCCGGATCGGCTATGAGGAGGGAAACACGCAGCAGGGGGATTTCGGCATTATGGGGGCGGACCAGGCCATGGTGACGGTAAATCTCAGCTCCCGGAAGGAACGGGACAGGGGGATCTGGGAACTGCAGACGGAACTCCGGCAGT
>JAXGWN010000260.1:0-3220 GCA_040773285.1 Bacillota bacterium | reverse complement strand
GACTCATCTGGTGGAGACCAATGCTCTTGCCTTCGGGGCAACAGGTGTTGAGGTGGAAGTGGACATCCGCACCGGCAAGGTGGAGATTCTGAAAATCATCAATGTTCATGACAGTGGGACCATCCTGAACCGCAAACTGGCGGAGGGACAGGTACACGGTGGAATGCACATGAGCGTCGGTTTCGGTCTTTCGGAAGCTATGTTGTATGATAAGAAGACCGGAAAACTTCTGAATGGAAATCTGCTGGACTACAAGATGCCGACCATTATGGATACACCCCACTGGGATGTGGACTTCGTGGAGCCCTATGAGGAAAGTGGTCCCTATGGCAACAAGGCTCTGGGCGAGCCGCCGGCTGTTTCCCCGGCTTCGGCCATCCGGAATGCCATTTTACATGCCACAGGAGTTGCAGTGGATAAGGCACCGATGAATCCGCAGAGCCTGTTTGAGAGATTCCGGGCTGAAGGGCTTATTTAAGGGGGGATACGGATGTTTGATATTAGCGGATATAAAGAAGCGCTTACCATAGAGGAGGCCATAAGCTTTCTGAAAGAGAATCCGGATGCAAAGGTGATCGCAGGGGGAACCGACCTGCTGATCAAGTTGCGGGACGGAGAACTGGGTGGTTCCATCCTTATGGGTATCAGCCGGATCGCAGAACTGAAAGAAGTCAGAAAAGACGGGGATGGAACGGTTCATATCGGCCCATGTGTGACCTTTACCCGTCTGGAGGAGGACGAAACGGTCATGAGCCTGTTCCCCTATCTGGGGAAGGCCGGTGGAACCATGGGAGGACCACAGATCCGAAATGTGGCCACCATCGGTGGAAACGTCTGCAACGGGGCAACTTCTGCAGATTCCGCATCCACCCTGTGCTGCCTCAACGCCCAGCTGAAGCTGGAGTCGGCAGAGGGAACCAGGATTGTGCCCATCACTGAGTTCTATATGGGCCCTGGCCGGGTGGATCTGAAGCCCGGTGAACTGCTGACCGACATCATGATCACCAGAGAAAACTATGAGGGTTTCTTCGGAAAATATATCAAGTTCAGCCAGAGAAATGCTATGGACATTGCCACTCTTGGATGTGCCGTCATGGTGAAGACCAGGGACAATGTTTTTGAAGAGGTCCGGATAGCTTACGGCGTGGCTGCACCAACTCCGGTCCGCTGCCCGTCCGCTGAGAAAGTGGCTCCCGGACTGGAAGTAACCCCGGAGAACATTGAAAAAATTGCCAGGACGACTCTGGAGGACGTGCATCCCAGGGATTCCTGGAGGGGATCCAAGGCTTTCCGCGAACATCTGGTTCAGGAACTGGCCATCCGGGCCATGGCTCTGTCCGCCGGAATGGGAGGTGCTGACAATGCTTAAGAAAATTGAGATGACTGTTAACGGAAGAAAACGGTCAGTGGAAATTGATATCCGGGAATCCCTGATGGACGTTCTTAGAAACCGTCTGGGACTTACCTCAGTGAAACACGCCTGTGGAGTGGGAGAATGTGGTGCCTGCGCCGTAATGGTGGACGGAGAGACTGTTGATTCCTGCATTTATCTGGCAGTCTGGGCAGAGGGCCGTGAGGTCCGTACTGTTGAAGGACTGGCACAGGACGGGAAACTCTCCAGAATGCAGCAGTCCTTTGTGGATGAGGGAGCTGTTCAGTGCGGCTTCTGCATCCCCGGGTTCCTGATGACTGCCACCGAGATCTCAGAGAAACACAAACAGATGACCCGTGAAGAAGTGAAACGGGCTCTGTCCGGACACCTCTGCCGCTGCACAGGATACCAGAAGATTCTGGAGGCAACGGAGAAGGGTCTGCAACAGGATTAATTTAGCCGCCAACAATCCCTCCGGGGATTGTTGGCACTCTTATGAGGAAGGATGATAAGATGAGCCAAACGGAATTTATTCTGAACGGAGAGACCATTCGGGCCGATGTGGACGATTCCATGACCCTGATGGCGTATCTCAGGGACAAACAGAGCCTCTACAGTGTAAAAAACGGCTGTGCCAAGGGCCAGTGCGGAGCCTGTACCGTGATTGTGGACGGAAAGGCAAAACGGTCCTGTCTGGTAAAAATGGGCAAAGTGGCCGGAGCCAGTGTGGAGACCCTGGAAAACCTCCACAAAGACGGCCAGCTGCATCCCCTGCAGAAGGCATTCATCCAGGAGGGGGCTGTCCAGTGCGGGTTCTGCACTCCGGGAATGATCATGTCCGCCAAGGCGCTCCTGGATGAAAATCCGGATCCTGGTGAAGAGGACATCCGGCAGGCGCTGAAATTCAACCTGTGCCGCTGCACCGGTTACATGTCCATAATCCGGGCGGTACAGGCAGCCGGGAAAATGATGCGGGGCGAACTGGAATTCGCAGAGCCGGAAGGGCACAAGGGAGTGGGTGCTTCGGTGTTCCGGAAGGATGCAGTGGCAAAAGTCATGGGACTTCCCCTTTATGCTGACGACAAGACCATGCCGGATATGCTCCATGGCCGTCTGGTCTATGCTGCGTATCCCCATGCCAGAATTCTTGATATTGACACCTCGGAGGCAGAAAAAGCCGAAGGGGTGGTCAGGGTGGCAACCCACCGGGATATCCCGGGGCTGAAGGTATTCGGTCTCATCAATAAGCACCAGCAGATCCTGGCCGAAAAAGAGGTAATATTCCTGGGAGATCCGGTGGCGGTTGTATATGCTGAAACCAGAGAGGCTGCTGAGACTGCTGCTTCCCTGGTGAAGGTGGAGTACGAAGAACTGCCCGGGGTTTACAATCCCATGGAGGCGATTGCTTCGGAGGAGATGTTCTACCACGGCAAAAAGACCATCAGCCAGACCAAAGTGAACCGGGGCAATCCGGAAGAGGGATTTGCCCAGGCAGATGTTATCGTGGAGCAGGAATTCCATGTGCCGTTTATCGAACATGCCTATCTGGAGCCGGAGTGCGGCCTGACCCACTACGATGAAGAGGGCCGTATGGTGCTTCTCAGTTCCAGCCAGGGTTCGTATCTTTTCAAGCAGATGATCATGGACATGCTGAACCTTCCGGAAGATAAGGTGCGGGTGATTGCCACTCCGGCCGGCGGAGCATTCGGTGGAAAGGAAGAACCCACGGTCCAGCTGCACTGCGCTTTAGGGACCTATCTGACCGGAAGACCGGTGAAGATCACTATGACCCGTGAGGACTCCATAATGGCCAGCACCAAACGCCATGCGGAGTGGCTGAAGTATAAG
>JAXGWN010000259.1:0-3222 GCA_040773285.1 Bacillota bacterium | reverse complement strand
GATGCTGGACCACATGGAACCCAGAGAGATGGCTTCTGTGGTGGAAGTCCGGCCGGAGGGCGTCCGGCTGGAGGCATCGGGAAACATCTCCCTGGACCGGGTCCGCCAGGTGGCCGGGAGCGGAGTGGACCTGATCAGTGTGGGGGAACTGACCCATTCAGTGCAGGTGCTGGACATAAGCCTGAATCTGGGGTACAAAAAAGCCTCCGGTTCCGGAGGCACAGATCACTGAGCAGATTTTCTCAGACCCATATTTTTTCAGGGCCCCGGCTGGAGCAGCCGGGGCTCTGATAGTTCAGTCGCAAAGGGCAGATGCATTTTCGTAGATGATCTCTTTTTCCGGTTCCCGGACCAGACGGTTTACCGTGAAGGCGATCAGGAGGATGCCCGGCAGGTTTACCAGCAGCCGGGTCAGGGCGAACCGGGGACCCAGGGCAGACAGCTCAAAGAGGATCAGGGGGATCTTGGTGGTGGACCAGGCCCCCATAAATACCAGAATGTTGAACAGGCGGACTCCCTTTTTCATGAATACTGCGGCCACCGGGAAGGCCCCATACAGAGGGCCTGCGGCTGCCGAACCCAGAAACAGGGAAAGCAGGATTCCCTTCACTCCGGAGCCTTCTCCCATATAGCGGACCATGACGTTTCTGGGGACCCAGACGTCCAAAAGGCCCAGCAGTACGAAGATAGGGGGAATGATCAGGAGCATCTCCCTCAGACTGTATACAGTTATGTCCACTGCTTTCACGCCCACGGTGCGGTTTGCCAGAAAGACGGTCCCCAGTGCAGCCATGGTGATCAGGAAAAAACGATAACGGTTTAACAGTTTTTTCATCACAGTTCACCCATCACCTTTCCAATCACCAGGGCCACCACAAAGGAAAACAGGTAGGCCAGCAGATTTCTGAAGATGGCAGTTTTTTTACCGAAGTAGCGTGCCTCCAGAGGGAGCGTCACCATACCCACCATCATGAGGGTGGAGATAAACACACCGATCTGGGTATACCCGGCACCCCCCTGCAGCAGCATGGCGGCGGTGGGGAAGGCTACGAAGGCGGGAATCAGGGTGACGGCCCCGATCAGGGAGGCCAGGACAACTCCGGTCCAGCCGGAACTGGATCCCAGCACCGAGCTGATGAAGTCCGCGTCCACCACCGCCAGAAGAATTCCCACCAGCACAATGATTCCCAGAAACTGGGGAAGAATGTTTTCCAGGGACTTCCAGGCCTTTTTCAGGGCCATGCGGGTTTTGCCCTTGTCCTTCCAGAGGGACAGAAGAAGCAAAAGCAGGGTTCCCCCGTACATAATGTATGTCTGCATGCTCTACACCTGTTTTCCGGCAGTGATGGTCTCATAGCGGCCGATCAGCTGTCCGATTCTCTCTCTGCGCTGCCGGAGGATCCCGATCCATTCCCCCAGTTCTTTGTCACCTTCCCCACAGATCCGGTAGATCCGTTTTTTGGGACCCTGATCGCTGTCACTCCACTGAGAGCAGACCAGACCGGAGGCCTCCATTTTTCTCAGAGTCCGGTACAGGGACCCGATGCTGGAGGCTCCTCCCTCAAACCCGAATTCCTCCAGCCGTTCGGCCAGAGCGTATCCGTGATCCTCCTTTTCGGTGAGAAGGCAAAGAATGCAGATTTCCATAAAATGTTCCATCCGGTTGTTCCTGTTGCGGCACAGGTCACGGCAGTCAGCCATAAAAATTCCTCCCTACTATGATTCAATTGCATATAGTTCATGAGAATATAATGACAGAGCATTTATCCGGTGTCAAGGATTGTGAAACCTGTAATGAGGGAAAGAAGAGGCGAAAGAGGGAGCAATACGGGGATTTCGTCTCCGGATGGTCCCCTGTGGGATCCGGGAAAAAATCAGGGGATCTTAGAGGCCGGCAGGGAATTTGAGTTCCTCCGGATCCCGGGTATAATGAAAGTACACTCCAGGGAATACCCGTTCCGTCTGTTCGGACGTTTCCTGAGGCCGGCATTTCCGTTGATCCGTAAGCTTAATCCGGAAGCGGCATCAGCCGAGGCTGCCGACAGATGCATAGCTGATATGCCAGGGGGCATGTCCAGGAGAGAAGGAACAGGGGGATTCGCTGAGGTGGGGGGCAGCCCGCAGGGCTGCCCTTTTCTATGCCCGGAAACTCTGACCGGGTTGAAATACTGCAAAAAAGATAGCAATAAAGCGGGACCGTTGACTTTGGCCATGCTTTTTAATCCCTGAGAGGGACAACGGTTAATTGAGGGTGGAAAAGATGGATTTCCGGCTTTGCATTCTCCGGGGTCCGGACCTATACTGTAAATACACTCCAGGGAACACCCAGACACTGGAACTGAAGGAAGTCAGAGTTCTGTAACCATCATGGAACCGGAATAAAAAACCGGGGAGGGCGATGGCACAGGATAAGGGATTAACCTCAGAACCACCGGAAAGACCGGAAAAAATGTGTTGAAAGATTCGCTGGAGTCACGGACAGCCAAATGGCTGTCCGTTCTTTTTTTGGAGTCCTTCCCAGCGCTGTCCGGGGAGGATTTTTGGTCCCGGGATGGAATTAGAAGATATGATCCCGTACAATGGGAAAAAGACAGGTAAGGGGGAGGCAGACATGGCAACACTGATACTGTATGAATCGTTCCACCACGGGAATACCCGGAAGGTGGCGGAGGTGCTGGCTGAAGAACTGGGGGCGGACCTGGACAATATCAATGAAGCCCACAGTCTGGATCTGGCACCCTACGACCTGGTGGGAATCGGTTCCGGGGTATTCCATGGCAGTCTGCATCCGGCGGTTCTTGCCCTGGCCCAGCGGGAGGCTCTGGCTGGGAAAAAGGTATTTCTGTATTCCACCAGCGGGACCGGCCGCATAAAATACCACCGGGAGGCCTGCCGCATTTTTTCATCCCGGGGCATTGCGCTGGTGGGGGAATTCTCCTGCCGGGGCCATGATACATCGGGGCTGTGGAAGTGGATCGGAGGACTGGCCAAGGGGCACCCCGACCGGCAGGATCTGGAGGAGGCCAGGGAGTTCGCCAGAAGGCTCAGGGAGGGAACCGGACTGTGAACGGCCAGGACCGGGCCAACCGGGAAAAGATACTGGAGGCCGCCACCGGTCTTATACGGGAAAGCGGAGATGCCAGACAGGTGACCATCCGGGAAGTGGCCCGCCGCAGCGGAGTGGGACTGGGGCTTGTAAACTATTATTTCGGGACCAAGGAG
>JAXGWN010000258.1:0-3238 GCA_040773285.1 Bacillota bacterium | reverse complement strand
ACCCTTGGGAAGAAAATAGGCAGCCGTGCCCAGGGCACCGGTCACCTCTCCCCCACCGTTCTGGCGGAGATCCAGCACCAGTCCCCGGATGTCTCCCAGCCCCTCCAGAGCCTCCCCCAGCTGCTCCGGGGTCTTCTGGCTGAAACTGGAAATGTGCACATACCCAATGTCCGGATCCGATTCCAGACGGCTGCTGTAGATGGTCTGGTACTCGATGGACTCCCGGATAATATCCAGCTCCACCCGGCTTCCATCTTCCCGCTCCACCAGAATGGTAACCAGACTTCCCTCCGGTCCCTTCAGCACCTCGGAAACCTGATCCATCTCCATGCCGGAAAACTCCGTATCCCCCGCGGACAGAATCCTGTCCCCGTTCACCAGTCCGGCTTTCTCCGCCGGGCTTTCCGGAAACACATAGACCACCGTGGGAGTTTCCTCCTCCATGGTGAAATAAATGCCCAAGCCGGCAAAGGCTCCACTGAGCCGCTCCAGGGTTTCCTGGTATTCCTCGCCGGTGACGTATTCGCTGTAGGGATCTTCCAGTCCCTCCACTAGCCCCCGGCTGGCTCCGGCAATCAGGCTGTCCCGGTCCGGGGACTCAATGTAGGCAGTATTCACAATGCCCCAGACAGAAAATAAATTGGCAAAATCGCGGAAATACAGCCCACCGAAAATCAGGGCCAGCAGCGTGAACAGCACGCAGAAGCCCAGAAGTCCGGTTCTGATTCCCCTGAGAATTTTCTTTAACAAAAGCGGCTCCTTTCCGCGGCAAAGGCCGGGGCGGGGCATCCCTAACGGAGGTATGCCCAGGGACTGGTATGGGCGGAATTCACCCGAACCTCAAAATGCAGATGGTTGCCGGTACTGGTCCCGGTGGTTCCCACATAGCCGATCTGTTCACCCCGGACCACACCGGTTCCGGCACTGGTCCCCAGCTTGTTCTGGTGACCATACATGGTGGTCAGACCTCCCCCGTGGTCCACAATGGTACAGTTCCCATAGGCACCCATCCAGCCGGCAAAGATTACCTTGCCGTCCGCCGGGGCCACAATGGATGCATTTCTGGGGGCAGCAATATCCACACCGGTATGCATCCGCTTGGTCTTGGTTATGGGATGAATCCTCCAGCCATAGTCGGAGGTGACCCGGGTATGTCCCGGAGTGGGCCAGGCAAAGCGGCCCCCGGAGTACTTCCCGGAACTGGCCTGCCGGGCCAGAAACTCCCTGATCATCTTCTCAACCTGCTTGTTGGACTCCTCCTCTTCCCGGAGGGCCTTTTCCGCCGCCTCTTTTTCAGTCAGCAGTTTGTTCTGCAGCTGAGCCTTCTGGCTCTTCACCTGCTCCAGCTGCTCCCGGGAACTGGCCAGTTCCTGAACATTTCCGCTCAGCTGCTCCTTCTGGCCGGCAATATTGGCCCGCTCCTCTTCCAGAGCCAGCCGCTCCGCCTCCAGATCCTCCAGCATGGCGATGTCGCTGCCGGCAATCCGGCTCATCAGTTCGAAACGCACCAGAAAATCCGTCATATCGGTAGAGGCCACCAGAACCTCCAGAAACTCCACGTTTCCGGACTCGTAAATCAGCCGCAGCCGGGCCTCAAAGACTCCCTGCCGGCGGGAATACTCCATCTGCCGCATCAGGATCCCGTTTTCCAGACGGGCAATTTCGGCTTCCTTATCCGCAATGATTTTCTCCAGACCGGAGATCTCCGCCTCTCTCTGGGAAATGCTCTCATCGATTTTCTGCATCTCAGAGGAAACACTGCTGATCTGTTTGGTGGTCTGGCTGATCATGTTCTTATAGCGGTTAATTTCCTTCTGAATGTTCTCCTGGTTCTTTTTCAGATCGGTGAGGGAATTGTTGGCTCCGGCCGGAGCGGACCCGGCAGAAAGAAGCAGCACCGCTGCCAGAAAGACTGCCACCAGGAATTTCAGTTTTTCTTTCCTCATACAATCACCTACACTTTCAGATATCTCCGGATAGAGAAATTGCTTCCGATCAGTCCGATCAGGGTTCCGCTGGCCACCAGTGCTCCCATCACCCGGAAAATGACCAGCATATCCGTCAGGGGTGTCACAAAGGTAATGGCCGCTGTCATATTGTCCACCAGCATATAATAGGAAATATACAGGGCGCCTGCGGCAATCAGGGCTCCCACCAGCCCCAGCAGGGTACCCTTAATCAGAAAGGGGGCCCGGATGAAGCTGTCCGATGATCCCACGTATTTCATCACCTTGATCTCCTTCTGGCGGCTGAACACCGTCAGCTTGATGGTGGTGGAGATCAGGAACATGGCGGACAGGAACAGTACCACGATGATCACCATTCCGATATAACTGATATACTCCACCAGGTGGAATACCTTTTCCATGACGCTCTGTCCGTAATCCACCTTCTCCACGTACTCCATATCCTCTACTGACTGGCTGACGTAGGAAAGATACTCCGGCTCGCTCACCTGCAGAACATAATAATCCGGCAGGGGGTTTCCCCCGTCCAGGGCCAGCATCAGGTCGGTCTCCGGACCAAAGCGGCTGCTCAGCTGCTCCAGTCCCTCCTCCTTGCTGACAAATCTTGCTGTACTGACTCCGGGAACCGCCCGGATGGTCTCCTCCATGGCCAGGGCCTCCTCCCGGGGCGTATCCACATGGAGAAAGACTGCGATCTCCGCACTGGCCTGCAGATTATCCAGAAAGAAATTGGCATTCACCACCAGCAGCATAAAAATCCCCACAATAAACATGGAGACCGTAACGGTCATTACCGTAGCCAGACTCATCAGGCGGTTCCGGCCGATGGACTGCAGGGCCTGGGAAAAAAAATATCCCACGTTCCTAATACCCATAGTCGTAGCCCCCTTTGACCTCATCCCGGATCAGGCGGCCGTGCTCCAGGGCCACCACCCTCTCCCTCATGATGTCCACCACCATTTTGTCGTGGGTGGCCATGATCACCGTGGTCCCCCGTTCGTTGATCCGTTTAAAAATGTGCATGATCTCCATGGCGGTCTCGGGATCCATGTTTCCCGAGGGCTCGTCCGCCAGCAGAATTTTCGGATGGTTCACAATGGCCCGGCCGATGGCAATCTTCTGCTGCTCCCCCCCGGACAGCTGGTTGGGGTAATGATTGGCCCGGGCCAGCATCCCCACCTGCTCCAGAATCAGGGGAACCCTTTTCCGGATCTCCTTCTGGCTGTAGGCCAGCACCTCCATGGCAAAGGCAATATTCTCGTAGGCGGTTT
>JAXGWN010000257.1:0-3241 GCA_040773285.1 Bacillota bacterium | reverse complement strand
GGTTCCAATGGCAGTTGGATTCCGGAGGATCCGGGCATTGCACTGCCCGACGACAATACCAGTTACGTACTCAGCTGGAAGGAAGAGGCATGAGAATCACGGTACTGGCCGTGGGAAAGATCCGGGAAAAGTATTTCAGGGATGCTCTGGAGGAATATAAAAAAAGGATTTCCCGTTACGGGAAACTGACCATCGTGGAGGTTCCCGATGAGAAGGCTCCGGAAAACCTGAGCCCGGCCGGTGAAGCCCAGGTGCTGGAGAAGGAAGGGGACCGGATTCTGGAAAAGATACCGGAGGATGCCTATCTGATCTCCCTGGCCCTGGAGGGGGAGTCCCCGGACAGCCCGGGCCTGGCCCGGCTGCTGGAAAAACTTCCCCATCAGGGATATGGCCATGTGTGCTTTCTGATCGGGGGCTCTTTGGGACTGGACTCCCGGGTGAAAGAGAAAAGCCGTATGCTCCTGTCCTTCTCCCCGATGACCTTTCCCCATCAGCTGATGCGGGTGATCCTGCTGGAACAGATCTACCGGTCCTTCCGGATTATCCGGGGAGAGCCGTATCATAAATAGGGAAATGACAGATGAACAATTAGTTATTTTTGAAAGTTTTCACGAAATAAAAGTGTTGGTTTGACATTTATATGGTCATTCAATTTTATCCGAGGTGCCGCTCAACAGCTTTTCGAGCGGCAATTTGGATGAAGCCTCAGAAGAGGCATTATATAGCCAATCGGAAGTCTTCCATAAAAGACAGACACATCAGATACTGCCAAATAACCTTATAGAGAGACCATCAGGCGCATGATATCAAAGAGGGATACGTTATGATCAGAATTCACAAAGATGCCATCCGGCCCTTTAAGAAACTGCGGCCGGACTGCAGCCGGTGTTTCGGATACTGCTGTGTGGCTCTGTATTTTTCTGAAACGGAGGGTTTTCCGGAGGATAAGGCGGCGGGAAAGCCTTGTGCCCATCTGAACGGCGACTTTCGCTGTTCCATCCATGGGGATCTGGCGGCCATGGGCCTGAAGGGCTGCATATCTTATGACTGCCTGGGAACGGGTCAGAAGGTGGCCATAGAGACCTATGAGGGAAAAGACTGGCGTCAGTCCCCGGAATTGGCGCAGGAGATGTTTACGGTATTTTCCGTTATGAAGCAGTTGAACGAAATGCTTTGGTATCTGACTCAGGCAGATCTTGTTTCGAAAGAGGAAAGCCTGACAGGAAAAATAAGGAAACGGATCCGGGAAATGGAGGCGATGTGCGGCCTGACCCCGGCCGGGCTGCTGAACCTGGACATTATTAGCCACCGGGAAAATGTGAACCGGCTGCTCCGGGAGGTGCTTTCCTCACTGGGGACCGGGGGATCCGGGACATGGAAGAACCTGGCCGGCAGGCGGGGAACCCTTGCCGGCCGGCTGGACCTCATTGGGGCAGATCTGAGGAGAGCCGACCTCAGGGGTGCCGACCTGGGAGGAGCGCTCCTGATGGGGGCCGATCTCCGGGGATGCAACCTGAAGGGGGCGAATCTTATTGCAGCCGATCTGCGGGGGGCTCAGGTTCAGGGGGCCCAAATGGAGGAGAGCCTGTTTCTCACCCCGGGGCAGGTAACTGGTGCGGTGGGGGATACCCGGACCGGGATGCCCCCATGGATCGGACGCCCGGAGGGCTGGTCCGGATGATGGAAGAAGGAGATGATCATATGCCCCGACAGGATATTGCGGAGATGAGTTTTGCCAGAGTGTACCCGATGTATGTAGCCAAGGCAGAGAAAAAGGGCCGGACCAGGGAGGACGTGGACCGGATCATTCTCTGGCTCACCGGCTATACGGTGAAGGAACTGGCCGGACAGCTGGAAAGAGAGGTGGATTTTCGGAGCTTTTTCGGTGAGGCCCCCCGGCTGAACCCGGACAGGAGCCTGATCCGGGGAGTGGTCTGCGGTGTCCGGGTGGAGGAGATTGAGGATCCTCTGATGCAGGAAATCCGCTATCTGGACAAACTGATCGATGAACTGGCCCGGGGCCGGGCCATGGAAAAGATTCTCAGAAAAGGGTAGGACCGGGAGGGAGGGCTGACCATGGATACCGCTGGTATGGATAACCGGCCGGGAGTGCGCCGGATCCTGGTGATCCTTCTTCTCATTTTTCCGCTTTGGCTGAATAACAGCAGCCTGCTGGCGGAAACCGGCCGGTACCGGCTGCTGGCCCACCGGGGGCTGGCCCAGACGTTCGATATTTCCCAGGTGGAGTGGGACACCAACACGGCGGCGGTTATGGATGAGCCGGAACACGGTTATCTGGAAAACACCCTGGCCTCCATGGAAGCCGCCTATGCCTTTGGGGCCGACGTGGTGGAACTGGATATACAGAAGACCGGGGATGGGAAACTGGCGGTATTCCATGACTTCGATCTGTCCATGAGGACCGATGGAACCGGGCCGGTTTCCGGGTATACCATGGAGGAACTGAAACGGCTGGACGTGGGCTACGGCTATACGGCCGACGGAGGCAGGACATATCCTTTCCGGGGGACCGGAACCGGCCTGATGCCGGAACTTACGGAAGTGCTTGCGGCATTCCCGGACCGGGATATCCTGATCCACATGAAGGATGCCGATCCGGAGACCGCGGTGATCCTCTGGTCTTATCTGGAGGAGTTTTTACCGGAGCGGCTGGATGGAATCAGTGTCTACGGAAACCACCAGGGGCTTATGTATCTCAGGGAACAGAACAGTTCCATCCGGGTGCTGTCCATGGAGTACCTGAAGAGGGCCCTGCTGAAATATGAACTGCTGGGATGGACCGGATACATCCCTCCGGAGATCCATAACCTGCAGATCCATATTCCCATCCGGTACGCACGGTTGCTGTGGGGCTGGCCCCACCGGTTTGTGGACCGGATGGAATCGGTGAATTCCAGGGTTGTTCTGGTGGCCGGAGACGGGAAATGGTCCGAAGGATTCGATACCCGGGAGTCCCTGAAGGAGATTCCTGAGGGATTCCGGGGCTACGTATGGACCAATAGGATCGATGTGATCGCCGGTGAGAGCCGGCTGTAGTAAGCGCCTGGAGGTGAAACGATGACAGAACTGATACTGGTGGCCATGGTGCTTTTCTGGCTGCTGTACCGGCTGACCATTCAGGTTCCCGCTGTAATCCGGCGGCTGGAGGACAAGGTGGATGCCCTGCAGATGGAGATTCACGAGATGAACCGCCAGAGGAGGCGGGACCGCAGTGGAAACG
>JAXGWN010000256.1:0-3266 GCA_040773285.1 Bacillota bacterium | reverse complement strand
CATATTGTCAATTTTTATGTTATTGAGGCTCCCAAGACTGAGGCCGTACTCCAGGAGTTTTCCGGGATTTTCGGTATGCATGTGGATCTTGGCCACATCGTCCTGCACGGCCACCACCAGGCTGTCACCCACGATCTGTTCCAGGTCCCGGATGATCCGGTCCTTGTCCAGACCGGATCCCCGGACGATGAACTCAGTGCAGTAGGGATAGGTGATATCCTCTTCGGTCAGCTCTGAAGGCAACTTTTCCTCATAGATTACGCCGGGAATTTCGGTGACTGACGGAATCTCTCCCTTCATCCATCCGATGGCTCCATCCAGAATGCACAGAAGGCCCTTTCCTCCCGCATCCACCACACCGGCCTGCTTCAGGGCCGGCAACTGCTCCGGAGTCTTCTCCAGAGCCTCATAACCACTGGTGCGGAGAAAGTCCATCAGGTCCTCCAGTTCCATCTGCCGGCGGACACCCTCAGCGGCCGCCTCCGCAAGAGACCGTATAATGGTAAGGATGGTTCCCTCCACCGGCCGGATCACCGCCTTGTAGGCCACTTCGGCGGCGTGTTCCAGAGCCCGGGCCAGGCCCGGGGAATCCAACTGGTCCATCTCCCCGATCACAGCAGAAAAGCCCCGGAATATCTGGGACAGAATGACCCCGGAGTTTCCCCGGGCACCCATCAGGGCCCCCATGGAAAGTCCTTTGGCCAGACTCTGGAAACTGGGGTCCTGAATCTGGGAGATCTCCTTCACAGCAGCCTGTACCGTCAGGCTCATATTGGTTCCGGTATCCCCATCGGGAACCGGAAATACATTCAGATTGTCGACCAGCTCTTTCTGAGCGGTCAGGTGACTGGCGCCAGCGATAAACATCTCCCTGAGCTGAAGCGCATCCAGTGAACTCTTTTTCATGATCCGCTCCTCCTCTAGTCGATGATTTTTACGCCCTGCACGATGACATTGATTTTTTCGATCTCCAGCCCGGTCATCTGTTCCACCTGATAGCGGACGTTATCAATGACGTTCTGGGCCACCACAGCAATCCTTGTTCCGTAACTGACCACGATATACATATCGATGCTGACCTTGTTTTTCTGGACATCCACCACGATGCCCCTGTTGATGGTTTCCAGACCGATCAGCTGGAACAGCCCGTCCTGGAGTTTCTGGCTGGCCATTCCCACGATCCCGTAACATTCCACCGCAGCCGCACCGGCAATCATGGCGATGGATTCCTTGCTGATGGTTATTTTACCGTATGTGTTTGTAATAATGTTGGGCATAACTCCACCTCGGTTTCCAAAGTACTTTAAGCCGCATGATTCCTATTTCAGGATTATACCATGAACTGTTTTAAATCTCAAACCAATATGATTTGGCGCTTGCGCAAGGGCAATCTTGCTGATATAATGACGGGGTATGCAGGAAAGATTTTCAAGGCCAAAGGAGGTGCGAAAATGGCAAAATGTGAAGTGTGTGGGAAGAGTGTCGTATCGGGAAACCAGGCCAGCCACTCAAACATCAAAACCAGAAGAACTTGGCGTCCGAATGTTCAGAGAATCCGGGTCAGTGTAGACGGTGTGAACAAGCGGATGTACGTTTGCACCCGGTGCCTGCGCTCCGGCAAAGTCCAGAGAGCCGTATAAACACAGCCAGATAACCATGAAAAGGACTGCAGGGTCCTTTTTTTGTGCCCTAAAACAGAAAGATCCCTGCAATCCCGCTGGCCACCATCACCAGGGCCGGACTGAACCTCTCCAGGTTCAGAAGACCGAAGGTAACGGCAAACAGGAGAAAACTCCTGACTCCGGTCACAGCTCCGGGCCAGAGAATGATCAGGGTGGAAAGAATCAGGGCAGTGGCCACCGTCTGGACCAGATCCAGCATCCTGCGGTAGGTGCGGTTCCCCTGCACCTTTCCCATAAATACAGCCAGCAGCAAAGAAATCAGGAAAGCCGGCAGCACCACTCCCATAGTGGCCACCGCTCCTCCCAGCACCCCGGCTGTCCTGTATCCGGCCAGGGTAGCCGCATTGAGGGCAATGGGTCCGGGGGTCACCTGGGCCAGCCCGATGGTATCGATGAATTCCACTGCGCTCATCCAGCCGTGGGTATCCACCACCTGGGCCTGAATCAGGGGCAGCATGGCCATGCCGCCTCCAAAACTGAACAGGCCGATCTGCAGGAAGGTTTTAAAGATGATCCACAGAGTCATGGCGCTTCCCTCCTTTTCCGGTCAGAAATCCCATCAGGGCAGCCCCCAGAATCAGCAGTACCGGATTGATCCCGGCCAGAAGAAACAGCAGTACGGAAACCAGAAACAGACCGCCTCTTTGCAGATTCCAGCGGGTCCGCCGGATCAGTTTCAGGGCAAAATACCCGATCATGGCCACCACAGCGGGACGGATTCCGGAAAAAAACCGCTGCACCAGCGGCAGAGATGAGAAATCCAGAAAAAAAACGGCCAGCAGGGTGATTACCAGAAAGGACGGCAGCACACTGCCCAGGGCACTGAATATGGCTCCCTTCAGCCCGGCCAGCCGGAACCCTACCATGGCGGAGCAGTTTACCGCCAGGGAGCCGGGAGTTCCCTGGACCACGGCAATATACTGACGGAACTCCTCCTCTCCCATCCATTGACGTTTTTTTACGATTTCATCCTCCATCACCGGAAGGATGGCGTAGCCTCCTCCCAGGGTGAACAGGCCTATTTTAAAAAACAACCGGAACATCCGGCTCAGTGTAGGCATTGCGTTTCTCCCCCTTCGATACCCTATTACTTTAGGGGATTTTCCGGCCTTTTGCAAGCAAAGGGCCCGCGTCTGCGGGCCCTTTCATATTTTATAGAGACGCCAGCGGCAGTCCTCCGGCAGGTACTGAAGTTCATATACCACCTCCCGGCCCTCCACCAGGCTCTGGCAGCGGTATACCAGGCTGCGGATCCCTGCCTTCTTTTCCTCGGTCACCTGGCTGATCCGGTCCACCCGGACCACCCGGGCCGGCTCCTCCTCCCCCCGGGTCCTGCGAAACCTCAGTGGTCTGGGCCAGGAGTCCCCGGTAAACCAGGCGATCATCTCCACCGGTTCACTGATGATTCTCATGGATCCCTGTCCTCCTTTCCGATGGTCAGAGCCAGCTGCTCATCATGGGATAGTCCCCTTCCCGTACTCCTCCCTGGAGAGGGGCAATGTTGCTGCCGGGAAAGCAGCCCCGGATCAGGCTGGTCTCCCCGTACCGGGCCCGGATCCCGTCCACCGTGCGGTCCAGACGGTG
>JAXGWN010000255.1:0-3268 GCA_040773285.1 Bacillota bacterium | reverse complement strand
GTCCGGCGGCACACGCCAGATCGAATAGTGCTGGCGCGCGATACTTAGCAGAAGTGCTTGTCGGGTCGGTACGGTGCCGGAATGTGCGAGTTCGGCCGGGATATGCCCGCCCGTTATGAAATCGTTTGTGTGGCCTGGCACAAATATGGCGTCCTGCGAAAGCAATTTATGGTCTGTCAGTTCTCGAACAGCCAGCCAGTCCTGCAGAACAGCCAGATCCCGTTCTTCCGGGGGAGGCTCCGGAAGAGCCTCCAGCAGGTACCGGATTTTTTTGATCCGGATCCGCAGCCGGTGCAGCGCTTCATCATCCCCAGGATCCGGAAGAGGAGTTCCGGAAAGAATCTCCAGGGATTCCCGTAAGAGTTCTCCGGATGAATAAGAAAGTCCGGTCCCGCAGGGGAGAGTCTCCAGCCAGGCCAGGAATTCTCCGAGCCGGGGGTCACCGGGGATGCCGGGAGGCAGAGGGAACGCGTCCATCTGCCGGCGCCGCTGAGCTTTCAGAGCCTTCTCCAGGATGGGTGCAGATTGTCCCCATTCCAAAAGAAACTGATGGAGAACATCCAGGTCCCGGATGGGTGAGGTATGCCGGAAGTGTGCCTTCAGCTGTGACGCCCACTGCTGTTTCCCAGGTTCCGGAAGATCTGCCGCTTCCAGCAGACTCCGGAGACGGCGAAGACCGGTCCGGTACCGGTGGAGGAGCTCCGGATCCTCCGGATGGCAGCGGAGATCCTCCAGTGCACCGGCGGTGAGAATTCCCTGACGCAGCAGCTGACTCAGCGGGGATTTCCCGTATGGGTCCATAACAGTTCTCCCCGGGATATATCCGCCGGGTTCAGCCGGAAGAAGGCAGATCCTCCCTTGGAAAAGTGTACCGGGTGTCCGCAAAGCGTTTCCGCCCAGCGGCCCAGCCAGGGTTCGTGTCCAACTGCTGCCACCATAGAGTCGGCAGGCAGCTGGCGGAGGCCCGCCAGGAAGCGTCTGAGATCTCCATCTCCCAGGGATTCCTCCGTAAGGATTTCAGGGATCCCCCAGCTGCGTTCAAGAATCTCAGCAGTTTCCACAGCCCGGACCAGAGGGCTGGTCAGCAACAGGACCGGGAGCCCTTCCGGAAGTTTCTCCCGGAGAGCCAGAGCCACCGCCTGCATCCGGAGCCGGCCTTCATCCGTGAGACGCCGGTCCCCGTCCCGCAGCAGCCGGCTGCGGTCTTCGGCAATTCCATGCCGGATCAGTAACAGATCCATTGGGACACCACCTTTCTGGTTCTATCTTCATTATAACCCCGGCAGGCCCCTGTGGGAACGGAACCGGTCAGGACTCCTGCCACAGACCGGTTTCCTTCAGCACGTGGCGGAAAGCCAGTTTGGAAATGAAATACATGGCCACGGCAGGAAGGACGAGAGACAGAGGTATGAGAAAGAGTCCGGCACCGAGAATGCTGCCCAAACCGTACATAGTGCACCTCCTTTCCGATAAGAGCTGTATTAAGCATAAGGGCGGGTCAGACCCTTCTCCAGCGTTTTGGCCCATCTTAATGAAACTTTTCCGGTTCATAAGCGTCCAGTAAACCAATCAATAATAATTCCGCAAAGGCGGATACTGGAGGGAATACCATGAGAAAAATTATATACCTGCTTGTGCTTCTGCTGCTTCTGTTTCCGGTGGCCGGCTGTGCCACAGGAAACGGAGATGCTCCCGGGAACGGAACCCCGGCGGAGGTGCGTGTCCTGGACGAAATGGCTGATCTGACGGGTGAACAGGTGGATCTTCTGAACCGCAACCGTCAGGAGGCAGGCTGGTTCCCACTGGGGGATGGCCGGCTGGCGGTGGTTCTGGGAATGCGGCCCACCGGCGGATACGGGCTCAGCCTGACGGAGTGGTCCATGGAGGGAGAAACCCTTGTACTGACCGTATCTGAGCAGGTGCCCGGGGATGATGAGGCGGTTACCCAGGCACTGACGTATCCTGCCCTGGTGCTGGAGGTGGATGCTCCCTTTGAGGACGCCAGAGTGGTTTCTGATGAGTCAGTGACCTTCGAGAGGCTGAACACGGATCTGATACGGGCTCAGGGAGAGTATCAGGGAATGGCCGATGGGCATACACTGGAGATTCTGGTGGACGGAGAGTATATGGCTTTTACCTTTGAGGATGAGGCGGATCCTGTGGGTCTTTCCTCCGGACAGATGGTGGAATTCGGATACTACAAGGCGGGAGAACGGCTGGTGATCCGGGAGATCGTTCCTGTGGAATAGAGGAAGTGTACTGAAGGGGGAGGGCTTGCGTCCGCCCCTTTCTTATATTATACTTTACTATATTACAGTATCCGGAACCTGGAAACTCCGGATCCGACAGGTGAAACATGGAACAGAACAAATCCTTTAACAGTATCCGGAGTCAGTTTTCCGGGGAGCACGGAGTTTTTCATCTGTCTCCCCTGCGGGAATCTCTGCGCATCAGTGGCCTGTTCGGCCTGTTTGGATTTCTCTGGATTGTTCTGTCCGACCGGCTGGTCATGATCCTGTTTTCTGATCTTCAGTCGTATGCCACCATCCAGACCTACAAGGGCTGGATTTTTGTATTTGTCACCACAGTATTTATTTTTCTCCTGATCCGGGGCCGGATGGAGATCATTGAACGGGATCTGCAGAATTTCCAGGAAATGGACCGGAAACTGGGGACCATGGAAGAGGAACTCCGGTACCAGGCGGAACTGACCCGCAGGATTGTGGAAAATGCTCCTGTGCTCCTGGTTACCTGGTCCCGGGGAGGACTGATCCGCAGTGTGAATCCCTATGGGGCCATGCTGCTGGGGTATCAGCCGGAGGAGATGCAGGGAAATAACTGGGCGGATTTTCAGGTGCCGGGGCAGCCGGATTACGATTCGGCAGAACTTTTTGAAAGCATTCTTAAGACCCGCCAGACCCACAACGACGAGGGCTGGCTGGTGACCCGGGACGGACGGACCCTGGATCTGCTCTGGAACAGCAGTCTTCTGACTCCGGGGGACGGTGAGGATCCCCTGATCATTTCCATCGGGGTGGATATCACCGAGAAGAAGCACTGGGATGAGGAACTGAAGCGGAAGGCCTTTTACGATGATCTTACCGGGCTGCCCAACCGGAGCCGGTTTGAACAGACCCTGAAAGAGATGGTGGCGGAGCACAGGGTTCCTTTTGCCCTGGTGTACCTGGATCTGGATAATTTCAAGTATATAAACGATACCCTGAGCCATCAGGTGGGAGACACGTTTCTTACCTATCTGGGACAGTGC
>JAXGWN010000254.1:0-3293 GCA_040773285.1 Bacillota bacterium | reverse complement strand
GGGATTGAGGCTCAGCCGTCCGGTCATCTTCGGGGTGGGGTCCCCCTGCAGGGCTGCCATCTTCCCATGGGCATACTCATGAAAGGTAATGGCGATCAGCAGGGCCGGCAGTACTGCAATCAGGCTCAGGGGGTCACGGAAAAACATCAGCGGATCCTTTCCGGAATCCGGGCATTTCTCACCAGATCCTCATAGCTTTCCCGCTCAATGATCACGTCAGACTGTCCGTCCTTCACCAGCACCACCGCCGGACGGGGCAGTGAGTTATAGTTGCTGGCCATGGAGTATCCGTAGGCTCCTGTGGCAGTCATGGCAATGATGTCCCCGGTCTGTGCATGATTGAGTTTTCCGTCCACCATCAGCATATCCCCGGATTCACAGCACTTCCCGGCAATGTTCACGATCTCAGTTTCCGTGTCCAGGGCCCGGTTGGCCACAATGGCATCGTAGCGGGCACCGTACAGGGCAGGCCGGATATTGTCCGGCATCCCACCGTCCACCGCCACATACTTCCGGTGTCCGGGAATCTCCTTGATGGAACCCACCGTATACAGGTTGGTCCCTGCCGGACCGATCAGGGAGCGGCCCGGTTCAATGAGGATCTTCGGCATGGAAAGCCCCAGGGCAGCGGAAGTCTCCTTCAGGGTGTCCAGAACGCTGGCCGCGTACTGGGTGATCTCCGCCGGCGTATCCTCGGAGGTGTAGTAAATGCCGAAGCCGCCTCCCAGATCCAGTTCGCTCACTTCAGCACCAAACTTATCCCGGATCTCCCGGATAAAGCTCATCATCACCTCCACCGCGTGGCGGTAACTGGTCATCTCGAAAATCTGGGATCCGATGTGGCAGTGCAGACCAATGAAGTTCAGCTCCGGATAGGTGATCACCTTTTCCACCGCTCTGGCCGCCTGGCCGTTGGGCAGGGTGAAGCCGAACTTGGAATCAATCTGTCCGGTACGGATGTACTCATGGGTATGGGCTTCCACTCCGGGGGTAATCCGCAGCAGCACGTCCTGGCGCACGCCCATCTCCCGGGCCACCTGGCTCAGAAGATCCATCTCATAGAAATTGTCCACCACGATGCGGCCCACTTTGTGGGTCAGGGCCATCTGAAGTTCCTCCCGGGTCTTGTTGTTTCCGTGGAAATAGACCCTGTCCATGGGGAAGTCCGCCTGCAAAGCGGTATAGAGTTCCCCACCGCTTACCACATCCAGTCCCAGCCCCTCCTGCTTTACGATCTCACAGAGAGCCGGGGTGCTGAAGGCCTTGGAGGCATACAGCACCTGGGCATTGCCTCCGGAGGCCTCCACAAAGTTTCTGTAATAACTGCGGCAGGTCTCCCGGACCAGATCCTCATCGATCACCACCAGGGGTGTCCCGTGTCTGGCCCGCAGATCCTCCACATCGCAGCCCCCGATCTCCAGGTGGCCATCCTTATTGATCTTCATGGTTCCGTTCAGTTTAATCATAACTTTTGTCCTCCGGTAATTTTAGACTGACAGCCAGCCCGTCCCCCAGCGCCAGAATGGTGCTGAACAGGTCGGGACGGCCGGATATCTCCTGGTTGTATTCCTGCAGCCTGGCTCTGGGTCCGGGACGGCCGGCGGTCACCGCAAACAGCACGTCATCAGCCAGCATCAGGCCTCCCGGCCGCAGCCGCCCGGCAAGTACGTCCAGCAGCGCCGGATAGGAAGCCGAGGAGGCATCCTGCAGGATTATATCATAAGGACCGGGCAGCCGGTCCATAAGGGAAGCAGCCAGCCCCTGGTGCACCCGCACCTGACCGGAAAGGCCGGCTTCCCTGACATTTTCCACCGCTTCAGCGGCCAGATGGGGCTTTTCCTCAATCGTATCCAGCACCCCGCCGGTTTCCTTCAGGGCAAGACCCATCCAGATGGCCCCGTATCCCACAGAGGTTCCCACCTCCAGTACTCTCCGGGCCCCCAGGGCACGGATCAGGATGTAAAGAAGGGAGCCCAGCTCAAAGCCCACGGAGGGGCAGATATCGTTTCTGGTGCCTTCCTCAGCCAGCAGCCGGTCCTGCAGAGGGAGCCGGTGACGCCGCTGTGAGGAAAGATACTGGTTCAGTTCCATGGATCCACCCCTATTTCAGAAGGGGCAGTCCGCCCTTCAGATAGTCCCAGCCGGAAAATAGCGCCGCGGCCAGAGACACATAGAAAAGGATCAGTCCCGGCAGATTAAGCACCGGCCAGACCGGACCCAGCAGCAGCATGGTCAGACTCACCATCTGGGTCAGGGTCTTCAGTTTTCCCCAGGAACTGGCAGCGATCACAATGCCCTTTTCCGCAGCGATTACCCGAAGTCCCGTCACCATGGTTTCCCGGGCCAGAATCACCACCACCGCCCAGGCAGGAATCAGCCCCCCCACGGCGAGGTACACGAAGGCCGCCATGGTCAGCAGTTTGTCCGCCAGGGGATCCATGAATTTCCCGAGGGTGGTGATCTCATTTCTCTTCCGGGCCAGATATCCATCGAGAAAATCAGTGAAGGAGGCCAGAAGAAACAGCACCGCCGCCGTGAGACTGAGGCCTGCCTCCAGGGCCAGCATAAAGACGGGGATCATGAACACCCGCAGAAAAGTCAGTTTATTGGATATGGTCATGGATTTCCTCTCCTGTCAGATCGTATTCCCCGCTGCCGGTGATCCGTACCGGGACAAAGTCTCCGGGCCGGTGACTCTCTCCGGTCCGCACCTCCACCAGACCGTCCACCTCCGGGGCCATAAAAGCGCTGCGGCCCAGCCACAGGCCATCTTCCTGCTGTTCCTCCAGCACAACCTCCAGGGTGCTCCCCCGGAACCGGCCCAGCTTTTCCCGGGTGATGTCCTGCTGCAGTTTCATCAGCCGGTTGTAGCGGTTCACCTTCACCCGTTCCGGAACCTGTCCCGGCAGTCCTGCTGCCGGTGTTCCGTCCTCCCGGGAATATACGAAAGCCCCTACCCAGTCCAGCCGGACCTCTTCCAGAAAGTCCAGCAGAACCTGGAACTGCCGGTCGGTCTCCCCGGGAAACCCGGTGATAAAGGTGCTCCTTACCACCACCTCCGGCAGCACTTCCCGGACCATCTTCAGCAGGTTCCGGAGATCCTGACCAGTGTGCCGTCTGCCCATGGTCCTCAGGATACCGTCATCGGCATGCTGGAATGGGATGTCCAGATAGGCAGCGATCCGGGGATTGTCCCGCATCAGTTCCAGCAGGTCCCGGGTAATCCCGTCCGGATAGGCATAGAGGATCCGGATCCAGTGGAATCCCTCCACTTCCAGAAGCTGCCTGAGAAG